>JAJYTL010000134.1 GCA_021793055.1 Pseudomonadota bacterium | reverse complement strand
CAGCCGAAGTCCTGACGCTGGCGGACTTCCCCTTGGTACTTCATATCCGTAAAGTTCGGCACGTTGACATGTATGGTTCCGCCGCCGGGAAGTATTGAAAACTCTCCCGCGAAGGCGGAGGGTGCCCCCGATGCCGCAAAGAACGATAGCCCGCCGGCCAATAATGCCGCGAATGTTAGCGTCTTGAACCTGGTGGCACGCGAACGCTTCATTTTCGGGTCTCCCTGGATTTGGCAGATTCCGGTCAAGTCGCCTTGACCGGAATCCCGAGAAAGCCAATCTGAGTTCGAACCGATAAGAGGATTACTCGTTACCAACCGAAAGCATGTTGACCTGCGCGTTCGCGTTACCAGCGACGTTGTTCACGCCGATGTTGCCACTGGCGTTCTGAAGAACGTTATCGTCCAATCGAGCGTAGTTATTTGTGAACAGGTTAAAGCTGATCCCCTCTACGCCCTGATGGACCGAGCCGCTCACCTCACCGAGTAGACCATCGGTCGCAACAACGACCGCGCCGTTCGCCTGCATATTCGCATTGCCAGCGGCGTTGTTTACACCGATGTTGCCCGTGGCATACCGAAGAACGTTAGTCTCTAGCTTAGCCGTGTTGCTCATGATCCCGCTGCCGCTGAAGGAGTCATCGATATGCTGGCTCATATGACTATCCGCAGCAGAGGCGCCCGCATAGTTGAAGAACGGGTGTTTGACGCCCTGGTTGAGAACACTGAGAAGGTTGGCCTGCGCATTGCCGTCGCCGGCGACATTATTCACACCGATATTCCCGCTCGCGTTCTGAAGGACAGAATCCTTGAGTTCCGCCTTATTTCCGGGAATGACGGAAATGGACCACGAGTGATCCGACTTCTGGCTTGACCAGACCTTCGCGTTCCGGTTAGTGAAGAAGTCGTTGGTGCTCGCTACTGCCGCGACATTCGCCTGGGAGTTCAGGTTGCCTGACGCGTTATTGACGCCGATGTTGCCCGACGCGTACTGCAGGACCTGGTCCGCAATCATCGCGGCATTATCGCCATCAATGGAGATGCTCCCAGTGCTGGACCACTGGTGGTTTCCCGCCGTAACGTTATTTCCATCGGCCATGGCAGGAGTTAGATAGAGGGCCGCCCCAAGGAGGGCAACGGCCGACACACCGAGCTTAAAATAAGTCTTCATTGTCGTGCCTCCTCATGCACTATGGGTTGAGTCCTTGCCCCATCCTCAGGGCGAAGGTGTTTGCTGCACTATTTCCTGATCCCGCCACCTGCGTGACCTGAACCAGACCACTCGTCCCCGTCAGGGCCGTTCCTGTAATCGAGACGCCATTCGTTCCTTGCAGGATCGTCCCTGATGTGGGCGAGGGTTGCTGAGGGGTAACCGAGGCCAGTTGATCCTGGCCGACCGGGTTCCCGAATTTAATGGAAGCGACATTTGCCTCCGCATTGGCAACGCCGCTCACTTGGTTCACGGCGATGCGCCCGCTTGCGCCCGAGAGCGCCTGACCGGAAATGATCGCGCTGCTACTCGAGGGCGCTATTGCGCTTGCACGAATGTCTTGCGTTACCGACGGATGGCTGTGCTGCGGCGCATTGCCGATGGCGGTTACATTGGCTTGGGCATTCTCACTACCCGCCGCAATGTTAACCGAGATCGATCCGCTTGCGTTTTTCAGCGCGTTACCCCCAATTTGGGATTGCGCGCTTGGCAGTGGATCCGCAAATGCCGGCATGCTGCCGAGGACACATGCGAGACCCACCGCCATAAGGCAAAAACTTAACTCTCCAAGATACCGACCGCACTTTTTCTCTCGCGTCGTCGGACCTTTGTTTTCAAACTGTGCGGAGCGAGACGAAACGGTGCTTTTCATTGCCGCCCCCAGAGTTTGGTGTTGCTCTGCAGATTTCCGATCCCTTCGCCCATGTTGACCAACAGCGGCGAAGCGAAACTCGCGGTGACCGCGCGCGCATCGGAGAACGCCCCGGGTGCGCCGGCGAGGACCCGGTCTATCCCGTAAGGGTTAGTCTTGGTGCTTTGGGATTCGACTGCTGAACGGCTAATGGAAAACCCGACGACATTCGCGAGCGCGTCGGATCCAGCTGCTGGCAGCCCAAATGTCCCGGCGGACGCCGTTGGGGCAGAAAGCGCTAGCACTAACAGCGAGTACTCCAGAAGTTTCGGCCGAAGCTTCCGCCTCTCCTTGGCACGCATTGCCATGCGGCATATCGCGGTGGCGGAACTCATCGCGTGCCCCCGTTGAACACGTTGCTCTGGAGATTCCCATTCGTACCGCTATTCGCTGTGGTCACCGGCCGTATACCCTCGTCCCAGAGCACGATCGAGGGGGCGTTCGTGCTTGGAACAGTGAGGACTACGGGACCGGTGCCACGACCCCGCACTGCCGCGAGTTGGCCGTCGCCGATGATAATTGACGGAACCTTGGCGGCCGTACCGGACTGCTCATAGCTGAGATGAAATGCTTCCTGGGGAGTAAGGTCTCCGGCCAGAGACGACGCAGGCAAAAGTAGAAAAACCCCAAACGCGAGCACACTCGCAACCAGACCGCTCTGCAGGCGACGGCGCAAAATTTGCGTCTGCTTGTCGTGCCGGACAGGGGTGAGGTGCGACTTTGGCTTCATCGAAAGGTCCCCGCTTTTGCGTTAACACACTGTTAAGCAATCGCCGGGCCAACTTCGTAAGTCATTGACGCACAGTTATTTTTTTGGATTTAGGGGCAAACAGCGACTGCTGGTTGTCTCAGCCGTGGAACAGCGCCGGAGACAAGCTTGTTTCCAGTTCAATCCTCGATCGCCGCGCCGCGAACGGTCGAATGCAGAGTTATTTCAGCAGGTTGCAATGCTCTTAGTGCGTGTCCTGGGAAGGAACAGGAGTGTTCCAATGCTGACACACTGAGCTCACGCCAACTGTTCCAGGCGCAGGGCTCGACGCTGTTGACCTTGCAGGTGGCGATGAGAAAGGCGATGCGGCGGCCAGCTCTGACCGGCTTCGTGGTGGCCAAATGGGGCGAAGTGCTGGTCGCATTCATTGCACCCCGCGCGGGATGGCTGACCACAGAGGACGTAACGCAGGCCTGCGCCGCCCGGATCGCGGGTTCCAAACGGCCGAAACGCATTATTTTCGTCGACGATGCGTCGCTTCCGCGAAGCGCTACGGGCAAGATCATGCGCCACCTCTCGGAGGATGCGATCGCTTCCGGAAAGTTTGAGGAATGATGCTGCGTACCGCTATCGCGCCGCTATCACGGGAATTCGTATCCGTGGAATCACATTCCTACAAACGGCACACCTGTACGACATTTAACGCAATGGAGGCGCGTTCGCTGGCTCGCAGTCACGTCTCTTGCCCCAAGCGCATCGAATCTTGCCCCAAGCGCATCGAAGCGAACGCCTCTTGACAGACGACCTCCCGCCCGTCGTGTACAGGCGCTCGCCTCACGCTTCCCGCTAAGATGCCCGCTATAGCGAGAAAAATGCGGACTTTAATTGCATTTCTATCCCGCCAGGGTTTTAACTCCAATTTCCAAATCCATTACACATATTTGCGCAAGCGTCCTTAGGCATAGATGCTCGCGTATGGATGGCTTGGCCGCGCTCTAGCCAACGACGTCGCGGAAAAGACGCGGCCACCCAATGCAATCCGTAGGAATTGACGTGGGTCAACACATGCATCGGCAGTCCTTCCAATCATCTCAAATCGGCGCAGAGCGTTGTGCTCTGCGCTCGCACTCCACGGCGAAGAGCATGAAACATCTGATATTCGCCGCATTAGCAACAGCTGCGGTGGGTTTTGCTGTGCCAGCTTCTGCCTCCACATCGATCTTGCGACCGGAACTCGCAACGGCAGCAAGAACGGCCGCGCCGCAATTGCAGAAGGCCAGCCCGGCGCCCACCGTGGTAGCTCAAGAGAAAAAGGAAAATGGCTCTGCGGAATCCAGTTCAGAAGAAAAAGAGAACGGCGCCGCCAAAACGGAAGAACAGAAGGAGGAGAACAAATAAGCCGGCGTGCGATATTTTCAAAAGTCGGACAGGCCGGGGAACAAAGCTCCGGCCTGTCTTCCTTCGATGCGTCGATCTCCTCCCTGAGAATAAAAGCTGCACGTTTCGCCCACGCTTTCCGCGAACAGCCCGGCTTTGCGTACGGCGTTGGAAGGATCCGATAGCGTTAAGCGATATGAGGGGACCCTGGCGTACCGCGAGTAGAAGGCTGTCTGTGTTCCCGCCGATGGCGTTGTCTTGGAAATGTCGGCCAAAATCAGACGCTTCGATGCCACCGGCTCTCGACGGAACGTGCGGAGAAACAATCGACGGCTCATTCCACTTCAGTAGAAGACAGTCGCGATAGGACAATCGCGGTCAAATACGTATGGCCAACAGAGGTCGCACAGTTGCAGTTTTCAGGAAGGCCACGCCGCGTGGACGGAAAATAGGGCGGATGCGTCGGCAATTGGGAAGCCAATTATAAAAATGCCTGATTGAGGTGGCGGACATCTAATAGCTTCCTTGGTGGATTTTGCCGCCGCAAATGGACCGCAATCAACTACCCCTAGGACTGCGGTTAGGGAGGCAATTCGATGAACGGCGAATCTATCGCTAAATTTAGCGAAAAGGTACGGGGCCGAGTCGTTGGGCGCAGCCACCCCGATTATGAGGGGGCGCGTAAGTTGTACAATGGCATGATCGACAAACGGCCCCTATTGATCGTCCGCTGCGTCGATGTCGCCGATGTAATTGCAGCGGTGAATTTCGGCCGCGATGAAGGACTACCGATAGCCATTCGGGGAGGCGGCCATAATGGGCCGGGACTCGGCAGCATCGACGATGGCTTGGTCATCGATATGTCCTTAATGAAAGGCGTTCATATAGACCCGACCACCCGCTCAGTGCGCGTTGAGGCCGGTTGCACCTCGGGAGACGTCGATCATGCCACCCACCCATTCGGCCTCGCCGTCCCCTTCGGTATCGTTTCAACGACCGGGGTCGCCGGCCTAACGCTAGGCGGAGGAACGGGGTATCTGACCCGGAAATACGGCCTGACCATCGACAATCTGCTCCAAACCGATGTGGTCCTCGCCAACGGAAGTTTCGTGAGCGCTAGCAAAAGCGAAAATACCGGTCTCTTCTGGGCGCTGCGCGGTGGTGGTGGCAATTTCGGTGTCGTCACGAGCTTTCTGTTCCAGGCCCATCCCGTCGACAAGGTGTTCGCCGGCCCAATCGCCTGGCCACAGGATCATGCCCGCGCGATCATGCGGGTCTATCGCGACTTCCTGCCGAGCGCACGCGAAGAACTCGGCGCCTTTGTTGGTTTGAAAACGGTGCCTTCGATGCCACCCTTTCCGGAGCCGTTTTGGGGGCACAGAATTTGTCTTCTTATGATTTGCTACGACGGATCAGAAGAGGAAGGTAGAAAGGCGTTGGCCCCGCTGCTTAAATCTCTGCCGCCACCCGCGCTTGACTGGACCGCCATGACCCCGTTCCCAGCCGTACAGAGCATGTTTGACAAGCTTTATCCCGCTGGCCTGCAATGGTACTGGCGCGGCGATTTCGTCAAAGCGTTGCCGGACGAAGCGATTGAAATCCACATCGAACATGCGGCCAAGACGCCGAGCCAACTGTCGCTGATGCATCTCTATGCGATCGACGGCGCGGTCCGTCGTCACGGCAAGGAGGACACCGCCTGGGCAGCCCGTGATGCCACATGGTCCATGGTTATTGCCGGGATTGACCCGCATCCGCAGAACGCAGGCGCAATCACTCGGTGGACGAAAGCCTATTGGGAGGCGGTGCATCCGTACAACCTAGCGGGTGCCTACTCGAACTTTATGATGACCGACGAAGGCAGCGCGCGCGTCCGAGCGGCCTACGGCGATAATTACGGCCGCCTAGCCGCACTGAAGAAGCAATACGATCCCTCTAATCTCTTCCGGGTGAACCAGAACATTGAACCGGCGCCCTGACGTCGGAGGAGGCGTCTCATGCCGATTTTCATGGACCGTCACCATATTCATGATGCGACAGAAGACGATGTCTTCGGAACCCACCAAAAGGATTTGGCAATCCAAGGAAAATATGGAGTCAAATACATAACCTACTGGTGGGACTATGAAAGCGGTACGGGATTCTGCCTTGTCGATGCGCCCGATGCTGCCACTGCGGAGCATGTCCACCGCGAGGCGCACGGCCAGATTGCCAACGCCATCATTCCCGTCGACCTCGGCGCAGTAATGGCCTTCCTCGGGCGCATAAGCGATCCACGTGCAGCCCCTGGCGCCTCTGCACCAGCAATAGATCCAGGCTTGCGCGCCGTTATGTTCACCGACATCGTCGCTTCGACCGAGATGACTGCACGTCTCGGAGACGTTGCGGCCCTGGAATTGGTGCGAGTGCACGACGCACTAGTTCGGCGTGCGCTCGACGCGCATGGCGGGCGCGAGATCAAGCATACCGGCGATGGGATTATGGCATCGTTCGACAAGGTGGCAAACGCGGTGCGCGGGGGTGCGGACATACAACGGCGCCTCGCCAACTACAATGCCAAAGCTTCCGAAAGCTTGGGCGTGCGTATTGGAATCCACGCTGGCGAGCCGGTTGAGGAGAACCAGGACTTGTTCGGGGCGACGGTCCAGCTTGCATTTCGATTGTGTAGTGAAGCGGAGGCGGGCGACATCGTCGTTTCCGGGCTTGTGCGTCAGCTCTGTGACGAAGAGGCAGGACGCTTCATCGCTCTTGGCGAGCAACGCCTCAAGGGATTTTCCCAGACCATTCCCGTCTATCGGTTTAAATGGAGCAGCTGAGCCGTCCCCCAGGTTTTTTGGCGAATTTTCGGCTTGACGATCACCGATGGCAGGAATTGCCCTTCGAGACCTGGATGATTTTCCTTCTGCGTATCTTCCTGAAAGGAGCCACCCATTAAGTTGGCGAAGGAACCACGCATTATGTTCTGAAAAGAGCCACCTAATGGTCTAAAAGGGCCGCTGATTATGCCTGAGAAGGGAGCCAAGCGTTATTCTCTGTCGTTACTTACGCTAAACCCGGCGGAGTTATGATTGCGTGGCCAACCAGCGCCATTAGGCTGCCTTCTCCTGCAATGCGCGCACGGGCGGCTGCTTGCGTTGCATGGCCTGCCACAGGTCATAGTTGGCCTGCATGACGCGCCAGCGCGGGCTGTTCTGACTCCGACCCTTTGTAAGCGTAATGCAAAATCGGAACTGATGCCGGCTTTGCCGTTCACACCCGCGATAGTGCGGCCCGCAACATGGCCAGCCGCTCGGCCGCCTCCGACCTGGCTTTTCTTTATTGCGGCCACCGCGCCAGCAGGCGTCGGTATCTGCCAGACAAGAATTCAGAGTGCTGGCGCGGCTCCTGAATACATCTATACCGCCGGCCCGGTCATCAATCTGCCATAGATGGCCGCTATACGGGGTCGAGAGTCGCAAAAGTCGGTGGTTTCCGGGCGCGCTTTCTGTTACCTCTAGGCGCGCTTGCGCCCCGTCATCGGGCAAGGCGAGCGTCCGGACATCGTCCCGCAGGTATCCTTGACGCTGCTCCGTGTATGGTGGCGCGTGGCAACGAAATCCCAGACCCGACTTCCGCCGCCGCCGCTCGAGACGGCCAAATCCGGCGCCGACAGCGTGACGGCGGACCGCTTGCAGCGCGTGCCGCCGCTGGCTTGGCCGGCGGAAGGCGCCGCCGTCGCCTATCTGCGCCTGCGGTCCGAGCCGGGCGGACCACTGGTCATCGCGCCGCGGCTGCCGCCGCACGTCGCCGCGCCGCCGCAAGCACCGCGCCGCGGCGCCTTCTTTTCAATTCTTTTGCATCTGCTGGTGCTGGCGCTGCTGCTGCTTTCCGCCAAGCTCGCGCCGCCGCTCCCAGTACCGACGCCGCCCGCCTCGATCGCCGTCATCCTCGAGAACGGCGGCCAGTTCCAAACCGCGGCGCCGAAGAGCGAGCGCCACGGCCCGCCGCAAAAGGCACGGGCGCCACGGCCGAAGCCGCAGGCCACCCCGACAAGCCCGCCCGACGTTCATCTCAACCCGGCGCCGCAACAGATGCCGCCGACCTTCGCGTTCAAGGCGCCGGCGCCGTTGCCGCCCGCCCCGCGCCGCGCCGCGCCGCGCTACCTGGTGATGAACAACCGGCAATTCTATGGCCCGGCGGCGCGACCCGAACCTCAGACGCCGGCCCGCCCGCCGGCCATGAACCTGCAACTCAGCCAGGCCGAATTGGCCAAGCTCCAGGCGCCGGAATTCACTATCAAGGGCAAGGTCGGCGCCGATTGGAAGGCCGCCTTCACTCATTGGGT
>JAJYTL010000133.1 GCA_021793055.1 Pseudomonadota bacterium | reverse complement strand
CTTGGCCGCGTCGCACTGGCGCACAACCCAGCGGAGAAACGAGAGGGTCGCCGGCGAGAGCGGATCGTAGCGGTCGGCGAGCCGCGCGTTCGAGCGGTCGGCAGCGAAGAAGAACTGCCAAAGGTCGTTCGAACCGATCGAGATGAAATCGACCATGCGTAGGAGCGCGGGCAGTTGCCAGGCGAGCGAGGGCACTTCGAGCATGGTGCCGACACGGATGCGTTTCGGCAGCGGCCGGCCGTTCGAGGCGAGGCGCTGGCGCTCGCGCTCGAAAATGCCGCGCGCGCGGAGGAATTCCGCCACCTCGGCGACCATGGGAAACATGATGTTGAGCTCGGACCGGCCCGAGGCGGCACGGAGCAGCGCCCGGAGCTGGCTTTTCAGCAAGGCCGGGCGATCCAGCGCGAGGCGGATCGCGCGCCAGCCCATGGCCGGATTCTCTTCCTTCTCCTCCCGCAGATAGCGCAGAATCTTGTCGCCGCCGACGTCGAGGGTGCGGAACACCACCGGGTGGTCGCCGGCCCGCGCCAGGACCCGGCTGTAGAGATCGGTCTGTGCCTCGATCTTCGGCAGCGTGGCGCGAATGAGAAACTGCAGCTCGGTGCGGTAAAGGCCGATGCCGTCGGCGCCGGTTTCCGCGAGATGATCGACGTCGAGCAGCAGGCCGGCGTTGATGTTGAGCGAGATGCGCTCGCCCGAGCGGGTCACCGCGGGCTCGCCGCGAAGGGCGGCGTATTTCGCCTCGCGCGCGGCGCGGATCGCGACGTTCTCGCGGTAGGCCTCGATCACCGCCTCGTCCGGGCGGATGAAAAGCTGGCCGTGATCGGCGTCGATGATGACCCGGTCGCCGGGATCGATGCGGTTTGTCACCTTGCAGCCGCCGAGCACCGGGATTTCGAGCGCGCGGGCGACGATCGCCACATGCGAGGTCGGCGAAGCGTCTTCCAGCACCAGGCCGCGCAGCCGCGCACGGTCGTAATCGAGAAGCTCGGCCGGGCCCATGGCATGGGCGAACAGCACCGCTTCCTCGGGCAGCGCCTCGCGCGGCGCCTTGTCGGCGCCCGCGAGATGTTGCAACAGCCTGAGCGCGAGGTCGTCGAAGTCGGCGAGGCGGTCGCGGATATAGGGATCCGAAATCTCCTGCATGCGGACCCGGGTGTCGGTTTGCGCGCGTTGCACCGCCGCTTCCGCGGTGAGTCCGCTCGCCACCCCTTCCTTGAGCCGCACCAGCCAGCCGGTGTCGTAGGCGAACATCTTGTAGGCCTCGAGGATGTCGCGGCTCTCGCCGGACTCGAGCATGGGATGCGCGAGCATGCGGTCGACCGAGAGGCGGAGGTCCTGCACCGCCTGTTCCAGCCGGCGCTGCTCGGTCTCGACGTCGTCGGCAATGGTCTTGCGCACCACGATGCGGGGCTCGTGCAGGACGGCGACGCCGTAGGCGAGTCCTTCCGAGAGCGAGCGCCCCTCGACGCGGACCGGCAGGGTGACGTTGCCTTCGACCGCGCCAAGCTCCTCGCGGCGGATCAGGTTGCCGCCGACCACGAGCTCGGCCAGCACCATGGCGACGGTCTCCAGCGCTTCGACCTCTTCTTCGATATAGCGGCGCTGGATGCGGTTCTGCACCACCAGGACGCCGATCACCCGGTCGGCCCAGAGGATTGGCACGCCGAGCAGCGAGTGATAGATCTCCTCGCCGGTTTCCGGCCGGTAGGCGAAATGTGGATGCGATTGCGCGTCGGGAAGATTGAGCGGCCGGGCATGCGCGGCGATGTCGCCGACCAGGCCCTCGCCGATGCGCATGCGGGTGACGTGCACCGCTTCCGGTTTCAAGCCCTCGGTGGCGAACAGCTCAAGGGTCTCGCCGGCGCGCACCAGATAGACTGAGCAGACTTCCGCCACCATGTTGGCGGCGATGATGCGGACCACCGTGGTGAGCCGTTCTTCCGGCGACGCCGTCGTCGCCATGATCTCGCGCAGACGGCGAAGAAGAACGCGGGGGCTTGCCCCGGAGATCCGCTCCGCCACTAGCCGCCCACCCCGACCACCTCCCACGGGGCAAGGGCGGCGATCGCCTGTTCCACCAGTTCCGCGATGATCTCAGCCGTGGGCTGCTCGCGCGTCACCATGCCGACGCTCTGGCCGGCCATGAGCGAGCCGCTTTCGACGTCGCCCTCGATCACGGCGCGGCGCAGCGCGCCGGCCCAGAAATGCTCGATTTCGAGCTGCGCTTCCTTCTGGTCGATTTCGCCTTTGCGGAAGCGGCCGATGACCTCGTGCTGCATCTCGACGAAGCGCGCCGTGCCCTTGTTCGCCAGCGCCCGCACCGGGATCACCGGAAAGGCGGGATCGACCTGCACGCTCGGTTGCGCGTCGCGCGCGGCGCCGCGGATGAAGGCCTTCTTGAAATTGGCGTGGGCGATCGATTCGGTGGCGCAGACGAAGCGGGTGCCGAGCTGCACGCCGCTCGCGCCGAGCTTCAGGTAGCAGGCCATCATCTCGCCGCGGCCGATGCCGCCGGCGACGAAGATCGGGACCTCCTTGAGGTGCGGCAGAATCTCCTGCGCCAGAACGGCGGTCGCGACCGGCCCGATATGGCCGCCCGCTTCCATGCCCTCGATGACCAGGGCGTCGGCGCCGGCGCGCACCAGCTTGCGGCCGAGCGCCAGGGCCGGTGTGAAGCAGATCGTTTTGGCGCCGCCCGCCTTGGCACGGGCGATGGCCTCGCCCGGCGGCACGCCGCCCGCGAGCACGATATGGCCGACCTTGAATTCAAGGCAGACGTCGATCAGTTCGAGCAGTCGCGGATGCATAGTGATCAGGTTGACGCCGAACGGGCGCTCGGTCAGCGCCAGCGTCGCCTCGATCTCCGCCGCCAGCATCCGCGGTTCCATGGCGCCGGCGGCGATAACGCCGAAGCCGCCGGCGTTCGAGATCGCGGCGACGAGATGGCGTTCCGACAGCCAGGTCATGGCGCCGCCCATGATGGCATAGCGCACGCCGAGAAAGGCGCGGCCGCGCTCCCACAGGGCGTCGAGACGCTGGCTTGCCTCGTCGGGTCCGATCACGTCAGGCCGCGTCCAGACCGAACGCGCTGTGCAGCGCGCGAACCGCGAGCTCGGTGTAGTCGGCGCCGATCAGCACGCTGACCTTGATTTCGGACGTCGATATCGCCTGGATGTTGATGTTCTTCGCGGCCAACGCCTGGAACATGGTTTGGGCGACGCCGGCGTGGCTGCGCATGCCGACACCGACCACCGACACCTTGACCACGTTGGGATCGGGCGACAGGCGGCTATAGCCGATATCGCTCTTCTTGCCCTCGAGAACCTTGAGCGCACGCTCAAGCTCGGTGCGGCCGACCGTGAAGGTGATGTCGGTCGTGGAGCCGTCGGGCGCGGCCGACTGCACGATCATGTCGACGTTGATGTTCGCCTGCGACAGCGACCCGAAGATCACCGCCGCGACGCCCGGCCGGTCGGCGACCGCGTGAAGCGTGATCTTGGCCTCGTCCGGCGCGTAGGTGATGCCGCTCACAACCCTTTTTTCCATGATCTCGTCCTCATCGATCACGAGAGTTCCGGGCGCGTCGCTGAGGCTCGATAAGACCTGCAGACGAACCCGGTGGTTCATCGCCATTTCCACGGACCGCGTTTGCAGCACCCGAGCGCCGAGAGAGGCGAGCTCCAGCATCTCCTCGTAGGTGATCTTAGCAAGCTTGCGGGCACGCGTCACGATGCGGGGGTCGGCGGTGAATATCCCCTCCACATCGGTGTAGATATCGCAGCGGTCGGCGCGCAGCGCGGCCGCCAGGGCGACGGCCGAGGTATCCGAGCCGCCGCGGCCCAAGGTGGTTACCCGGCCGTCGGGGCCGAGACCCTGGAAGCCGGCCACCACCGCCACCTGGCCCTCGCCGAAGCGGCGCTCGATCTCGGCGGTCTCGATCGCCTCGATGCGGGCCGAGCCGTGCGTGCCGTCGGTGCGGACGGGAATCTGCCAGCCGAGCCAGGAGCGGGCCGAGACGTCGATCTGATGCAGCGCGAGCGCCATCAGGCCGGTGGTCACCTGCTCGCCGCTCGCCACCACGGTGTCGTATTCGCGGGCGTCGTGCAGCGGCGCGATCTCGCGGCAAAAGCCGACCAGGCGGTTGGTTTCCCCCGCCATCGCCGAGACCACCACGGCAACCTCGTTGCCGGCCTCGACTTCGCGCTTGACGCGCGCCGCCGCATTGCGGATGCGTTCGGTGCCGGCCACGGATGTGCCGCCGAATTTCATTACCAAGCGGGCCATGATGCAATATCCGGAGTTTTAGCCACAAACCTTGCGGGTCAAGGCGCGCGTATTCATACTCTGCCCGCAGGCCCCATACAAGTACGCGAAAGAGCGAGGCACGGATTTCCCGCGATGGTCACAAAAATTCTCCGAGATCCGGCCGCCGCCGGCCGCCGCCCGGGCGGCCAGGGCAGCGTCGATCCGGCGGAAATCCGGCATTTCGCGGCGCGCGCCGGGCAATGGTGGGACAGCGCCGGCGAACACCGCTTCCTGCACCAGCTGAACCCGATCCGCATCGCCTTCGTCCGGGACCGCCTGTGCCGGCGTCTCGGCCGCGATGCCAAGCAGCCGAAGCCGCTTAAGGGCCTTCGCCTGTTGGATCTCGGCTGCGGCGGCGGCCTGTTGTCCGAGCCGCTGGCCCGGCTCGGGGCCGAGGTGGTCGGCGCCGATCCGGCACCCGAGAACATCGCCGCGGCCAGCCGGCACGCGGCGGCGGTCGGGCTCGAAATCGATTACCGGGCGGCGACCGCCGAGGAACTTGCCGGCTCCGGCGAGCGCTTCGATGCCATTGTCGCCATGGAGGTGCTGGAGCACTTGGCCGATCTCGACAGTTTCGTCCTGGCCTGCAGCGCGCTGCTCGCGCCCGGCGGCCTGCTGTTCCTTGCCACCCTCAACCGCACCGTCAAGTCCTTTGGCCTCGCCATCGTCGGTGCCGAATATCTGCTGCGCTGGCTGCCTCCCGGCACCCACCATTGGAAAAAGTTCGTCCGCCCGCACGAACTGGCGGCGGCGCTTCGTGCCGCCGGCCTCGATCTCGCCGAGCTGACCGGCGTCGTCTACGATCCGCTGCGCGAACGCTGGTCGCTCGGGCGCGACCTCGCGGTGAATTACATGGCTATGGCGGAGAAGCTCTGAGCGCGGCCGGCGGGTGCGCCGGGCGGGATTTCAGGCTTGGGTGCCATGATGGGGGCGCCAAGACAGGAGTCGTCAGGAATCGTGGCGCGGCAGCCACGGGATCTGGCCGAACTCGATCCCTTCCTCGCGCAGTTCCTCGGCCTGCTCGGCGGTCGCGTCGCCATAGATGTCGCGCCGCTCGGCTTCGCCGTAATGCATCTTGCGCGCTTCCTCGGCGAATTGATCGCCGACGTTGTCGCAATTTTCCTCCACCTGGCGGCGCAACGCCCGCAGCAGCTCGATGGCCTCGGCGATCTCGGGATGGGTCGGGTCTTTCGCGGTGGCGGGCGCGGCGGCCGGGGCTTCGCGCCGGGTCGCGATGTTCGGGGCCATCGGCGCCTTGGCGACCTTGCGGCTGCCGCAGACCGGGCAGGTGACGCGCCCGGCCTTGGCCTGGCTGTCATAGGCCTTGCTGTCGCGGAACCAAGCCTCAAAACCGTGCTGGTTCCGGCATTCAAGTTGATAAAGAATCATCACCCGAGCCCCGCGCAATGCTGGATCGATAGATGGCAGAATTATGACCCAGCGGCAAGAGTGCATCATCAAGGTGAAAAAAGTCTGATGACTGGTCTAATGTCGAATCGGGTGCCGCGGGCGCGCGCGGATTGGCCGTGCTGACGCCGCCCTCCACATGGGTTTCGCGCTGGGCCGACGAGGTTCCAGCGGGTGGGCCGGTGCTCGACGTCGCCGCCGGGCAGGGCCGCCACAGCCTGTTCTTTCTCGGCCGCGGCCATCCGGTCACGGCGGTCGATCGCGACGTCGCCGGCTTGCGGGCGTTGGGCGATCGGCCCGGCTTTCGCGTCGTCGCCGCCGATCTCGAAGCGGCGACGTGGCCACTGCCCGGGGCGTGCTTCGCCGCGGTGGTGGTGACCAATTATCTCTGGCGGCCGTTGTTGCCGCTGTTGATCGAGAGCCTGGCGCCGGGCGGCACGCTGATCTACGAAACCTTCGCCCGCGGCCACGAGCGCTTCGGCCGCCCGAGCAATCCCGAGTTTCTGCTGCGCCCGGGCGAGCTTCTCGAGGCGGTCCGGGGCAGGCTGCTAGTGCGGGCCTACGAACACGGCCCGGAACGCGCGCCGCGCGCCGCCGTGCGGCAGAAGATCTGCGCCCTCAACCGCGTGGAATAGACCGGCTATTCCGCCGCTTTTTCCGCCGCGCGATCGAGGGAGAACGGCCGGTCGTGGCCGAGCGAGGGGATGCGGCGGCGCGCTTCCGCCACCTTGGCGATGTCGATTTCCGCGATGACGAAGCCGGGCGCATCGCCGCCGTCGGCCAGAACCTCGCCCCAGGGATCGACGATCAGCGAGTGGCCGTAGGTCTTGCGCTCGCCCGGATGGACGCCGCATTGCGCCGGAGCGAAGACGAAGCAGCCGGTCTCGATCGCCCGCGCCCGCATCAGCACGTGCCAATGGGCGGCGCCGGTCGGGCGGGTGAAGGCCGAGGGAATGCTGAGGAACTGCGCGCCGCCCTTGGCGAGGGCGCGATAGAGCTGCGGGAAGCGCAGGTCGTAGCAGACCGTCATGCCGAGCAGGCCCCAGGGCAGCGGGACGAGGCGGGCCGCCGCGCCCGGCCGGTAGCGCCGCGATTCCTCGTAGCGCTCGCCGGTGCCGAGATCGACGTCGAACATATGGATCTTGTCGTAGCGCGCGGCGATCGCGCCGTTCGGCGTGATCAGCAGCGAGCGGTTGGCGATGCGGCGCTCGTCGGGCAGGCGGACGCCGATCGAGCCAAGCAGGATCCAAAGCCCAGTTTCCTCGGCCAGGGCGCGATAGGCGGCGAGCACCGGATGGGTCTCTTCGGGCGCCGCGGCGGCGACCGTGGTCTCGCCGCGGGCGGCCATGATGGCGCTGTTCTCCGGCGTCGCCACGATCTCGGCGCCGGCCGCCTTGGCGTCGCGGATCAGGCGCGTGGCGGCCGCGATATTGGCGGATATGTCTTCGCCCGAGGTGATCTGAATGCAGGCGAGCTTGAAGGCCATTCCGGCGCCTCCTATTCCGCCGCCTTGGCGCCGAGCAGCGCGTCGAGCTTGCCCGCCCGCTCCAACGCATAGAGATCATCGGAGCCGCCGATCGGCGCGCCGTCGATGAAAATCTGCGGCACCGTCGTGCGTCCTTCGGCGCGGCGCGCCATCTCGGCGCGCAAGGCCGGATCGAAATCGACGCTGATTTCCTCGAAGGCGACGCCCTTCTTGTCGAGCAGCGCCTTGGCCCGCGCGCAATAGGGGCAGAACATGGTGGTGTAGATTACGACTTCGGCCATCGGGTCATCCCATTGCAAGACCGGGGGCAAGACGCGGGGTGCGAGACGCGGGCCTGCGAAAACCGCAACCAATGCCGCAAGCCCCTCCACTATATGGCGTGCGGCTCGGGCCGGACAACCCGCGCGAGGACCAGGAGCAGAACCGCGTCGGCTCCAGCCCGGAGCAGCGCCGCGGCGCAGGCATTCGCGGTCGCCCCGGTGGTGAGCACGTCGTCGATCAGAAGCACGCGCCTGCCGGCAAGCGCGGCCTGGTGCCGCCGGCGCACGGCCATGGCGCCCCGGACATTGCGGCGGCACTCGGCCGCGTTGCGCCCGCCCTGGCTCGGCGTCGGCCGGGTACGGGTGAGAAGGTCGGCGAGCAGCGGCTTTTGCGTCCGTTTTGCCAGGGCTTGGCCGAGCAGCGCGGCCTGGTTGTAGCGGCGGCGGAGGCAGGCGGCGCAATGGGCGTTGTCGCCGATCTCGTAATCGAAGGGCAGGCCGCAAACCGCGCAGCTCGGCCCCTCGATGAAGTCGAGGCCGCGCCAGCAGGCGGCGCACAGCGCACCCGGCTCGCTCACCAGCTTGCGGCAGATCAGGCATTGCGGCGGCAGCAGAAGATGGAGCGCGGCAGAGCCAAGCCGCCCGGCGCAGCGCCCGGCACCAAGAACGGCTTCGGCCAGTGCCGCCCGTGGCGATTTGCGCGGCGGCAGGGAACGCAGATGATCCGCTTCTTCCATCACCTATCCCCTATTTCGCCCGATCTAGACTGATTTTCGCGCCGCTGTCAGTCGCGCCTCGGCGGCTTGGCGCGGCGTGGATTGCGTGGCGCCGGCGCTCGGGCCGTGGCATAACAC
>JAJYTL010000132.1 GCA_021793055.1 Pseudomonadota bacterium | reverse complement strand
GGCACGGCGGCGATCTCACCATCGAGGGCGAGGTCGCCGACGTCGCGGCCAAGAAACTGGCGCTCGAGCGCAGCGCTGCGGTATCCGGCGTCACGGCCATCGTCGACCGGTTGCGCGTCCGGCCGGCACAGGTCATGGGCGACGACGATATCCGCGACCATGTCAGGGATGCCTTGCTGCAGGAGCCAGGCTTGGCCGCCTGTGCCTTGGTGGCGCGGGACAAGGGCGAGGATATCGACGTGCGGCTGCCGGACCCGGCGCACGGATCGATTACGGTCGCGGTTCACGACGGCGTGGTGACGCTAGACGGCGAGGTGCCGGGCCTGGCGCAGAAGCGAATCGCGGGCGTGCTCGCCTGGTGGGTGCCCGGCTCGCGCGACGTGATCAACGGCCTTGAGGTCAGCCCAGCCGAAGCCGACAATGCCGGCGAGATCGTCGACGCCGTCCGCCTGGTGCTGGAGAAGGACCCATTCGTCAACGCCAGCGAGATCCGGGTTTCGGCCCGTCGCGCGGCGGTAGCCCTGGACGGTCTGGTGACGACGTCGGTCGAGCGCGAAATGGCGGAGTTCGACGCTTGGTACGTGTTCGGCGTCGACCGCGTAATCAACCGGATCAAGGTGCGCGCCTGAGCGCGAACGCGGCATCCGGCCCCGCCTCTGGTCATCCCTTCATCGTTGCACGGCCGTCGTCGCTGCAAGGCGGCGTGAAGCCGGCCTCAACCGCCCCCATCACCCTTGCCAATCGACGCGCACGAAATAGCCGTCCGCGTCGTAATCGAACGTCGCCTTGCCGTGCCAGCTGCGCTTCTGCGCCTCGGCGATGCGTCGCGGCAGGTGGATATCGGTGGTGTTGATGACGATACGATCCGGCTTCTCCTCGATGTCGATGATGCGGTTGAGCGGATGTTCCTTCTTTTCCGCCTCCTCCTGGTGGCGGGCAAGCCGCAGCATCTCGGTCTTGTGCTCGGCGACCTGCGGACCGCTCAGGGTGACCACCCCGGCCGGGTAGTGGTCGTTGATGCGCTGACAGGCCTGACACAATACCTCTTGCGCGCCGGCCGGGCGGACCGCCCAGTGCCAGCGGCCCTCGTGATAGACGGCACCGCATTGCGGACAGACCGAAGGCTCATGCAGCTTCTTCGTCACTTTATAGGTGTCCTGGCGCTCGTCCAATTGAGCGCGCCCCGCACGGCGGCGATCGCGCTGCGGCAAGGGCGGGGGATGATTGCGTGCCGTCATGGTGCCTCCGTACGATGACTGCTTTGGCTTGCCGGCCTCGGGCGGCAAGCCGTCCACGCCGCGCCAAAGCCGATATCGCAGCTTTGCAAACCCGGCCGCCCTTCACCTTGACCTGCATCAACGACGACCATTTGGGCGCCAGCAGGAACCCTAATGGAGGCCGCTCGGTTCGCGGCGCGGACGCCCGATCCCGAAAAGCGGGTCCACTTTTCCGACCAGATCATGCCCCGACTCATAGGAACAGCGCACAGCCTCAAGTCGCCGTCACGATCTCGCCGCGCTCGATGGTGTAGGTCTTCTGCGCCACATCGGCCAAAAGGGCGGGATTGGACTCACTGATCAGAATGGCGACCTGCCGATCGCGTTCGCGAAGCTGCGACAGCGCCTCGGCATAGCGGCGCGCCAGCGCCGGCGCCAGCCCCTGAAACGGTTCGTCCAGAAGCAAAAGCTCCTGCCCGGCCATCAGCGCCCGGCCGAGCGCGACGATCTTCTGCTGCCCGCCGCTCAAGCTCGCGGCCCAGCGCTTTCGCAGCGGTTCGAGTTCGGGCAGGATTTCAAAAATCCATGCCAGGCGCTGCGCCGCCGCTTGATGCGGAAGACCGCAAGCGTTGGCCGGCAGCCACAGGTTATCCTCCACCGTCAGAGCGGAGATCATGCGGCGATCCTCGGGCGCGTACCCGACCCCGCGCCGCGCCCGCCAATGCGCCGGCTCTCCTTCGACCTCCTCGCCCAAAAGGGTCACCCTACCGGCGCAAACCGGAACCAGCCCCATGACGGCGCGCAACGTGGTGGTCTTTCCCGCGCCGTTCCGTCCCAGCAGGCCGACGGTGGCACCGCGATCGACGCGGAGGCTAATGCCACGTACCACCGTCGCGCCGCCGAGATAGACGGAAAGCCCGTCGACATCGAGGGCCGCCGCGCCCGCTGTCACAGGACAAACTCCCTCACATGCGGATCGTCGAGCACCGCCTCGGGCGGGCCGCTGATCAAGATCTGCCCGTTCGCCCAGACGCCGACCCGATCGGCGAAACGCCGCACGACCTCCATGTCGTGCTCGACGAAGACCGCCGTCACCCGCTCCTTGCGCAAGGCCTGCGCCAACGTGGTCATGATGCCGTGCTTGTCCGCGCTGCTGACGCCGCTGGTCGGCTCGTCGAGCAGCAGCAGCGTCGGCTCGAGCGCCAGCGCTAAAGCCACATCCAGCAGCTTGCGAAAGCCCTCCGCGACCTTCGCCGCCGGCTGCGCGGCCACCCGTTCGAGATCGCAAAGCTGGAGCAGGCGGCGGGCCGGGGCGTCGAAGTGCGGATCGTCGAGCGCCCGCCACGGCCGCCAAAAGCCGGTGCCATGGGCGGCGACCGCGAAGCGCAAATTGTCCCGCACGCTCCGCTGCATGAACAATTGCGGATGCTGGAAGGCGCGCGCGATGCCGGCACGCGTGATGGCGCGCGGCGCAAGCCCCGTGATCGGCCGCCCCTGAAACAGAATCTCGCCCCGCTGGGGCTTGAGATAGCCGGTGCAGATGTTGAGAAACGTGCTTTTTCCGGCACCATTCTGACCGATGATGAAAAAGAATTCGCCGGGAAAAATCTGCAGGTTCACGTCCTTGGCCGCCTGCACGCCGCCGAAGTGCAGGTCGACGCCGCGCGCCTCAAGGAGCGGTGCGCTCACTACCGTTCTCCCGCGGCCATACGCCGCCACAAGCCGTCGTAAAAGCCCCAAAGGCCGCTTGGCGCGAAGCGCACGATCACGAAGATGATGACGCCGAGAAGCAGCTCCCACGACGAGCTCAGGTACTGCGCGGCGAAGACACTGAGCATCTCATAGAGCGCCGCCCCGGCGAAGGCGCCGAACACGTCGCCGCCGCCGCCGAGGACGGCCATCACGACAAAGCCCGCCGAGGTCGTCCAATAGGCGCTGTCCGGGGCGACATGCCCGACCGCGATGCCGGCAATCGCGCCGCCGAGGCCAGCCAGGCCGCCCGAGAGAACGTAAGCGACCAGCAACACCCGACGCGCCGAGACGCCGAGATACTCGACGCGGATCTCGCGATCTTGAATCGCGCCGAGCGCCCACCCGGCCGGCGAGCGCAAATAGACGCGGACAAACCAGGCGGCAAGAACGGCCGCCGCAAGCGCCAGGTAAAACAGCAGATCAGCCAATCCCGTCGGGCCCATCGCGTATCCCGCGACACCCGTGGCCGAGACCACCAGCCCATCCGATCCACCGGTCACGTTGTAGAGCTTGAGGAGGAGCGTGTAAGCCACCATGGAAAGGGCCAGATTGAGCATGGCGAAGAAGATGCCGCGGTAGCGGACGATGAGAAGCCCGGCGATCAGGGCGAGCAGCGCCGCGGACAGCGAACTGAGAAGCAGCGTGATCACGACGTGGGCGCCGGTCAGACGCCCGAGATAGGCCGCCGCATAGGCGCCGGCGGCGTAAAACAGCGCGTGCCCGAACGAGATCAGCCCCGCCTGCAGCATCAGGCTCACCGCCAGCGCCGCGAGGCCAAGCGCGAGGACGATCGTGAGCTGGTAGGTCAGGGAGGGCGCGAGCCAGGGCAGCACGGCGTAACCGCCGACCACCGCCAACCAGAGCAGCGAACGGACAGCCCGCACCTCAGATCCTCCGCACCTGGGCCGCCGCAAACAGGCCATAGGGCTTGAACACCAAAACCAGCAGCATCGTCGCGTAGGGAATAACCGAACTCAAAGCGGGGAAGAAGAACACCGCGATCGAATGCCCGACGCCGATGACCAGGGCGGCGACGGCCGCACCCTCGATCTGGCCGAGGCCGGCGATGGCGACGACGGCAAAAGACAGCACGATCATTTCCGAGCCGATGCCGGTATTGACGCCGATCGTCGGCGAGGCGAGAGCGCCGCCCAAGGCCGCCAAAATTGCGCCGACGGTAAACGCCACGGTATAGATGCGGGCGACGGGAATACCCATGGCGGACGACACCTCCGGGTCCTCGGCCACCGCGAGGACGAACTTCCCCATCTTTGTGCCGCGCAGCAGTATACGAAGCGCGATCAGCACCAGCACCGCGACCAGGATGAGAAGAAGCTGGTAATTGGTATAGGGGATGCCGTTGATGCGCGTAATGCCGAGCAGCCGCAGCGCGCTGCCGGAATAGTACGGTTGGCCGCCCCAGATCAGCTTTTGCGCATCCTCGAGCATTAGGAATATGGCGTAGGTGGCAAGAAGCTGGGCGTTTTCCCGCGCCGCCTCAGCTTCGATGCCGAAGGTCCAGCGCAACAACCCGCGCTCGACGACCGGCCCGACCGCGACACCGACCACCAGCGCGCTTATCACCAGCGCCGGATAGATGCAAAGCGGCGGCCAGCCCAGGGCCGAGATCAAAAGCCAAGCGCTCGCCGCCGTGAAGGCGCCGAGCGCGTAGAAGCTGCCGTGAGCCACGTTGAGAACACGCAACACGCCGAAGATAAGGCTCAGCCCGACGGCGACCAGAAACAGCGTCGCCCCATAGGTGACGCCGTTAATGGTCGCCGACAGAAGCGGTCCCGCGATGGCGGTCACGGCAGCCTTCTCCGCCGGCTAGTGCCCGTAGACCTTGGGCGCCGGCACCTCGGCGAGCAGGCTCGGCTTGAGCGAGCGGAGCCACGCGTCGGCGTTGGCGGTGCCTTCCGGCGGCATGATCATGCTGGCCGGGAAGGTGATGATCTTGTTGAACACCGCAAACGGATACTGCGGGACATGCTCGGACAGCCCGATCATCTCGTGATAGGTCGCCTGATGGTCCTTGCGGATCACCATCGTCCCCATCAGGGTCCGAACCTTAAGCCCTTCCAGGGCGGTGGCGAACTGCGCCGCGCTCGGCCACTTGCCGCCGTTGTCCTTGATCGCCTTGTCGTAACCATCACGCAACGCGATCAGCGCCCGACGCAAGGTATAGGGATAGGTCGAAATCGGATACTGGCCGAAGCGCTTCTTGTAGGCATTGATGAATCCCTTGACGCGCCGATTGTGGATCGCGCCGGGATGCATGAGGTAGCTATGCTCGGAGCCGACGATGACGCCGTTCGGCATCGCCTTCGCCCCCTGCAGACCGCCTTGGGTACCGATCGAGAGCGCCACCTGCGTCTGGCCGAACAAGTCCTGCGCATTGGCCTGCTGGATGAAGGCGACCAGATCGCCGCCCCAGAAGCTGGAATAGACAAGATCCGGCTTCTCGCTCTGCAGCCGGGAAATGTCGCTGGTATAGCTGCCCGAGAACAGGCGGGCGAAAAGCGCCGAACCGACCTTGACGCCGGGGTCCAAGGCCTTCATCGCGGTCGAGAAAGCGGTCCACTGATCGCGGCCGAAGGCATAGTCCTGATTGAGGCCGGCGATGCTTTTCAGATGCGGATGCATCTTCAGGATGTAAAGCGCCATCGCCAGCGCATTCGCGGAGGCCGGCGGCTGCGTGCGGAACACCCACTTATAGTGATGGCCCTCGAACAGCGCGTCGGTGGTGCAATCGGAAAAGATCGTCGGAATCTTAAGCTGCTCCGCGACCGGCGCGACCGCCAGGCAATCGGCGCTGGAGACATAGCCCAAAATCACGTCCGACTTGGTCGCGAGCTGCCGGTATTCGGCCACGTTCTTGGTCGGCCCGCCGGATTCGTCGACATAGATCGCCTTGATCGGCACGCCGTCGATGCCGCCTGCTTTGTTGATTTGGTCGATGGTAAGCTTGGCCGCGTTCACGCTCGGGCCGCCCACCACCGCGCCGGAACCGGAAAAGAAGGTGATGATCGCGACATGCAACGCCTTGGGCTTGGCCTGTGCCATCGCCGAGCCGGGCAGCAGCAGAAAGGCGAGAGACAACAACCCCCAGATCCATCTCGATTGCTTCATTTTCATCGTTCGTCCTCCTCTCGAAGACCCTTGTTCACTCCCCGATGGGCGAACTCAACTCCCGCCCCTCACGCACCTTGATTTTTTCCGTACAGCAACCGCTGCGCCCGTCAGCGCGGCGCGCATCGCCCTTGTGCTTCCATCAGTGCATCGAAGACCAGCACTTCCACCAAATGGCGACGATAGTCCGCCGAGGCATGCAGGTCGTTCATCGGCTCGGTTTCCGCCGCCGCGCGGGCGGCCGCTTCGCGAAACAGCGCCTCGCCCGCTGGCTCTCCCCGCAACACCGCCTCGGCCGACGTGGCACGCAACGGCCGATCGTCGACCCCGATCAGGCCGAGAGCCGCGTCCGCGCACCGCGACGCCCCATCCACCGCCAGCCGGCACGCGACGCCGGCAAGCGCGAAATCGCCATGGCGCCGGCTGAACTCGCGAAAGCTCCACCCCGCGCCCTCGGGCCAGGCTGGCAGCCGCACCTCGAGCAGCAGTTCTTCCGGCTGCAGCGCCGTGGTGAGGAGACCCTGGAAAAACTCCGATGCCGGCAATGCGCGCGGCGCGGCGCCCTGCCGCGCGATCACCAAGGTCGCGTCCAAGGCCTGCACCAACGCGCCCCATTCGGCAGCCGGATCGGCGTGAGAAAGGCTGCCGCCGATCGTGCCCCGGTTGCGCACGGCCCGGTGGGCGATATGCGGGATGGCGACGGCCACCAGAGGCTGGTGCCGATGCAGATCGCCATCGTCTTCCAGGCTGCCCTGCCGGGTCAGCGCTCCCAAGGCCAGCCCCGCGTCGCTCCGCCGCTGCGCTTGCAGCGCCTCGATGCGGTTGATGTCGACGAGCAGCGTCGGCGTCACGACGCGCATGTTCAGCATCGGCCCGAGCGTCTGCCCGCCGGCGATCACCTTGGCCTCGTCGCCGTATTGCGACAGCACCGCCAGCGCCTCATCGAGGCTTTCCGGCGCGACGTAATCGAATGGTGCCGGTTTCATCTCCCCCCCTGTTGCGCCGGACGCTCATCGGCGAGCCATTTCCACACCCGCTCCGGCGTCATGGGCAGGCGCGACACTCGGCATCCACGGTCCCCCAAGGCATCCGCGACGGCATTCGCCATCGCCCCGCCGACGCCGGCGATACCGATTTCGCCCGCGCCCTTGACCCCAAGCGGGTTGAGGGGCGAGGGCGAATCCTGCAAGCAGAGATGGGTGATCGGCGGCGTTTCCGGCGCCGTCGCCAAGAGGTAATCCTGAAACGACCCGGTCAGGAGCTGCCCCTGGTCGTCGTAGTGAAATTCCTCCAGCAACGCGCCGCCGATGCCCTGCCCGACACCGCCCTCGATTTGCCCGGCAAGCATGCGCGGATTGACGATCCGCCCCACGTCGCAGACCACCCAGACATGCTGTGGCCTGACCGCGCCGGTGAGGGTGTCGACCTCCACCTCAACCACGGCGACGCCGTGGGAATAGGTCATGCGATTGAGATGGAAGTAATGCGTCGCCTCCAAGGCCGCCCCTTCGCCGGCCTTCGGATCGCCGGGGCTGTAGAGCGTGCAAAGGCGGGAGATGGGATAGCTGCGACCGTCACGCACCCGCACCTCGCCATCCTGCAGTTCGATGTCGGCTTCGGCGACGCCGAGCCATTGCGCCGCCCAGCGGACGAGCCGTCGCCGCAACGTCTTGGCCGCCTCGAATACCGCGTTGCCCGCCATCACCGTGCCGCGGCTCGCGAAGGTACCGACGCCATAAGGAATGAGATCGGTATCGCCCGCGCGCACCGTGACGCGCGCCGCCGCCACCCCGAGCCCTTCCGCCGCGATCTGCGCGAGGCAGGTCTCCAGCCCCTGACCGACGGCCGACGCGCCGGTTACGACCTCGACCTCGCCGCTCGGATCGAGGCGCACGCGCGCGCCCTCGAACGGGCCGGTGCCGGTCTTTTCCACGTAACAGGCAAGGCCGATGCCGTGCGCGAAGCGGGCATCCGCGGGCTTCGCCCGCCGCCGCACATGAAAGTCGCTAAGCGCGACGGCCTGCTGCAGGGCCTTCGGATAATCGCCGCTGTCGAAGACCACCGCTTCGCCGAGTATTTCCGTGTTGCGCCGATAGGGCATCTCGTCGGCCTGGATCAGATTCCCCATCCGCAAGGCCACCGGATCCATCCCGAGCTCCGCGGCGGCAAGGTCCATCAGCCGCTCCCGTGCGGCATTGCACTCGAAGCGTCCCGGCGCGCGAT
>JAJYTL010000131.1 GCA_021793055.1 Pseudomonadota bacterium | reverse complement strand
CGTCGAAACGGCGAAGCGCGTCCGATCGGCCGCTTCTCGGCGCCCGCGCCACCTGTGTCGCGAGCAAAGCAGAAAACCGCAACCCTGTGATCGCAACATTTGGGGAGGTCTTGCGAGATGCGGAAGAGAAATTCCCGGCCGGCTCCGATGGCCGAAGCGTCCCTCACCGAGATCCTTTCGGACCCCATCACCCAAGCGCTGATGCACGCGGACGGCATCAGCGCCAAGGACGTGCGGGCCGCCGTCGCGCTGATGCGCCGACCCTCCGGCACCGACGCGCCTTGCCCGCTGCTCCCGCATGGCCCGATGCGCTCCGGGCTCGCCGTCCAAGCCGCACCGCGTCGGCGCTCGCTCGCGACGGTCGGCGCCGCCGCCGCGCTCTCCACCTCGCCCGTCAGAGACCCGAGGTGATCCCGCCTGCGTAACGGCGCCCGCCATGACGAGGCATCGCGACAGTGCACGACGGACGGCATCCTGGTCCCTGTCCGCGCGCCGCCCCGATGGCGCGCGGCGCGCGGATGGCCTTATTCGGCGTCGAGCAGCCGGTAGCGGCCCTGTTGGATGAACTCGACGATGCGGAACTTCTGGACCTTTCCCGAGCCGGTGAGCGGGAATTCCGTCGCCACATACCAGAACCGCGGCGTCTTGTGCGGCGCGAGATGCGCGCGGCAAAAGTTGTGCAGGCCCTCCGATGTCGGCGCTTCGACATCCTGCCGAATACGCAGCACCGCGGCAACCTGCTCGCCCCACGTCTCGTCGGGGACCCCAACCACCGCCACGTCGACAATCGTCGGATGGGTAAAGAGCAGGGTCTCGGTCTCGCGCGGATAGATGTTCTCGCCACCGCGGATGATCATGTCCTTGAGGCGCCCGGTCACGCGGAAGAAGCCGCGGCCGTCCATCGTGCCGAGGTCGCCGGAATGCAGCCAGCCCTCCTCGTCGATGGTTTGCGCCGTGGCCTCGGGCATGTCGAAATAGCTGAGCATCTTCTGGTAGCCGCGGGCGCAGATCTCGCCCTGCTCGCCGATCGGCAGCGGTTCGCCGGTCGCGACATCGGCGACCTTCATCTCTACCTGCCACAAGGGGCGGCCGACGGTCTCCGCCCGGTCGGCCGCGCTGTCGCCCGGGCTGGTTTGGGTCACCACGGGGCTGAGTTCCGTCTGGCCATAGACCGTGCTGAAGCGGCATCCGAAAGATCGCTCGATGCGATCCACAAGCTCCGGCGGCACCGAGGCGCCACCCGACACCACGACCGCACAGCTGCTTAAATCGTAACTTGAAAACGCGGGATTGTTGAGCATGGCGATCAGCATCGTCGGCACCCCGGTGATCACGTTGGCGCGAAGGGTCTGCGCCGCGCCGAGAACCAGGGCCGGGTCAAAGACCTGCACCAGCCCGTAGGTAGCTTTGCGTTGCGCGCACCCCAAAACGTTCATCGCGCTCCCCGCCGTGTGGAACAGGGGCATCGCGCTCACCAAGACGCCGCTGTCCGGGAACTGGCCCCGCCGGGTGTAAAAATCCGCGTTATTGACCAGCCCCTTGTGATGCAGGAGCGCACCCTTCGGCATGCCCGTGGTGCCGGAGGTATATTGGATCTGAACCGGATCGTCGGGCCGCACTTCAGGAAGCGCGCCCTCGCCGCGCGGCGAGCGGCGGACCTGTTCTTCCCAATCGGCGAAGCTGAAGAGCCACAGCGGCCGAGGCAAATCCGCGGCGGCCGCCCTCGCGATCGCGGACATATCGGCGCCTCGGAACGCGGCGGCGTGAAACAATCCAGCCGAGCGGGACTGCGCCAAGACGTAGGCGAGTTCATCCTTGCGCAACGCGGGATTTGCCGTCACTAGAACCAATCCGGCCAGGGCCGCGCCGTATTCCAGGATGACCCATTCGGGAACATTGGGCGCCCAGACGGTGATGCGATCCCCCGGCGAGAAATGCCGCAAAAGCCAGTGGGCGCAGTGCTCGGCCTCGGCGTAGAGCGCCGCGTAGCTCCACCGCCGATCGGTCCGCGCGGCGCCGCAAAGCGAGGCGCTTCCAGCGGGCGCGACTTCGACCAGGGCGGTTTGCCCAGCGGCATCCCGGGCGCGCCGATCGAGAAGCCCGCCGACTGTGAGCTCGGAGACCGGAAGCGACGTATCGGCAGGAAAATACGATTTGGCGTGGGGCGTTTCCGTGCTCATTTGTGTCCCCCAGATTTAATCGCCACGATCGGTTCCGCGAACCTCGGCGGGATCCGGAAGCGGCCCGCCGCCGTCGGGAATGCGCCGCCCCGAATCACGCCAATGCACCGCGGCGTGAAATCCGTCGCGTTCGGCAAATTCCTTGAACCAATGCCCTTCGGCGGAGTTCCGCGTGATACCGTCAAAGAGCGTCGCGAGAATCTGCGTCCCCTGCAAGCCCATGTTGTCGTAGGCCTGGTTGATCATCAGCTTCTGCATGACGAGCTGGTTGATCGGCACGCCAGCGATGCGGTCGGCCAAGGCCTCGACCGTCCGATCGAGGCGCGCGGCCGGCACCGCCTCCATCGCGAGGCCCCATTCCGCGGCGGTGGCGCCGGTGGTCGTATCGCCGGTCAACAGCATGCGCTTGGCGCGCTGGGCGCCGAGACGGTAGACCCACATCGCCGTCGTCGGACACCCCCAAACGCGCGCTGGCGGATAGCCGATGCGGGCATCCTCGGCCATGATCAGCAAATCGCACGACAACGCGATATCGCTGCCGCCGGCCACCGCGTAGCCGTGGACCTGGCAAATCGTCGGCTTCAGCGAACGCCAGAGCGTGAAGAAGTCGTCCGTGTTGCGCTTCATCTCCCGGTAATCCTTGATCGGATCCCAGATCGGCCCCTGCCGCCAGCGCGGCGTCGCATCCGCCTCGGCATACTGCTTGAGGTCGTAACCGGCGCAGAAGGCCTTGCCGTTGCCGCGCAAGATGATCACGCGGACATTATCGTCTGCATTGGCGCGTTCGACCGCAGCCTTGATCTCCGCCGGCATCTCGTCGTCGATGGCGTTGAGGCGGTCAGGACGATTTAGCGTGATATAGGCCTTAGCGTCGCGCGTCTCGTAAAGCAAAGTCGAGAAATCGGACATCTTTCAGCTCCTGGCGATCTTCGTTGGCTTACCGAGAGCCGGGCTTGGCGCGGCCGCGAGCAAGCCCGGCGCGGACGCCCGCCCGCCGGCGGCGACCGAGGCGGCCGACGGCGTCTCCAACAGCCGCCTTGCGAGCGCGGACCAATCCTCGATCACGCGACGGGCCGAGGCGTCCGTCGCGTGCAGCGGCCGCGAGATGGCGAGGCCGCGCAGCAACACGACGGTGAGATCGGCAACCTGCCGGTAATTCGGATGATGTCTCGGCGCCTCTCCGAACGCATCGTCGACGACGCGATAAAGGTCCCGGTCGGCGCCGCGCTCGGCGTGCCGCAACGCCGCCCGAAGCTCATCGTCCGTTCGCGCCGCCGCCCACAATTCCAGTTCGGCCTGAAACGCCGGATGCACCAGCGCGCCATAAAGCGCGGTCACCGCACGCGACACCGGATCGAGTGCTTCGGGGAGCTTGGCGAGCGACTGGCGAACCGCGGCCTCGTTGCGCTCGACCAGATGCGCCACCATCGCCTCGGTGAGCACGTGCATGGTCGGAAAATGATGCAACAGCGCGCCGCGGCTTACTCGCGCCGCCCTTTGCACCGCGAGCGTCGACACCGCAGCATACCCGATTTCGATCAGCAGGTCGACGGCGGCGTCAAGAATTCGCGCCCGCGTCAGCGCCTTCTGTTCGTCGCGGCTGGTCATGGGGCTTGGCCCGTGCCTGTCGTTTCCTCAACCGAAAGTGGATTGCGCCCTTCCGGGTGGACAGTTATCAGGGCACTGATTTGACCGTCTGGCGGGCGTGTTGCTCCTCGAACTGGGTTGGGCTGACATACCCGAGCGCCGAATGGAGGCGGCGGGTATTGTAGACTTGGTCGATAAAGCGTGGAAGGTCGGCGGTGACATCCTCGAAGGTCTCGTAGCCGCCGAGATAGACCGCCTCGACCTTGAGCGTTTTCATGAAGCTTTCCGCCTTGGCGTTGTCATAGGGGTTTCCGCGCCGTCCCATGGACCCGAGCAGTCCGTTGTCGGCGAGCAGCCTGCGATAAGCCTCGGACGCATACTGTGATCCGCGATCAGAATGGTGAATGCAGCCGGGCGACGGATACCTGCTCTTAAGCGCGGCCTTGAGCGCGGCCATGGCGATCCGGACATCCATCGAGCGGCTGATGGCATAGCCCACGACCTTGCGCGACCAGGCGTCAAGAATCGCCGCCAGATAAACAAAGCCGGCCGTAATCGCCACGTAGGTCAGATCCGCGACCCAGAGCTGGTTCGGTCCATCTGGCGCCACCTCTTTTGCCAAGTTGGGAAAGATCGGGCTGTCATGATCGCTGTCGGTAGTCGCGACCTAGCGTCGGCGGCGTTTCGGCTGCAGGTCGTGCTCGCGCATCAACCGTCGGATCTTCTTGTGGTTCACGACGATCCCCTGGTGACGCAGCGCGGCGCCTATCCGGCGGTAGCCATAGCACTCGAATTCGTCGCAAATCGCCAAAATCCGGGCCACAATCTCCTCCTCGCCGGCAGAGACGGCAGGCGCATCGTAAAAGGTCGAGCGCGCCAGTCCCATCAGCTCGCATCCTCGACTGATGGAGAGGCCGCGGGGCCGGCAATCACGGAGGTAGCGGCGCTTTTCGGCCGCGGTGCGTGCTTGCGAGCCCCCTTTAAAAACTCAATCTCCAGCGCCTGCTTGCCAACCAGACGTTCCAAGGCCGCGATCCGCGCCTCATATTCCTGAAGCAGATCAGCTGCTTGAGCGTCTTCGTCGAGACTGCCCGCGTCATATCTGGCGACCCAGATTCGGATCAGGTTCCGAGACACATCATGACGCGAGGCCAGCGCATGCAACGTCTCTCCCGCCAGATATTCCTCCGCGACTTGCCGCTTGAACGCAACGCTGTGGCTTCGATGCTTCCTCATGGCTTCCTTCCTCCGAAAGCCCATCAGCACCGGTCAATTCAATCCCTTCGTTCTGTCCACCTCAAGGCGCGCACTCCAGAACCGGGGGTGATGCTGACCCCGGGATAAGTGCGGGCGGAGACCTGAAGCCCGGTCCGCACGGCATCCGGCCCGTAGGCGGCGTGATCCTGGATCAGGCTCTCGCATGAAACGCGAGAACCCGTCGTCCCGATGTCAAGGGAGACGACCGAGCGGCAAACCCTGCGAGGTCTTGGGTACCGAGGCGGGGCACAGGGGCAGAGCAGCCCGTATTAGGGAGGAAGACTCTGTAATGGGGTTGGACCGAAGGGGCTGCGGTGTTCAGCGTTGGCGGGCGGCCAACTGGTGACAGGAGGAGCCGCATGACCAACTGTATGTCAAGGAGTGCAGATATGGAGAAAGATCACAGGCCCTTATTCTGGATCATCCGCCGCCCGATTTGGCAACTGTTGCGCAAGAGCTATCAGCGAGGCAAGAGCGAGGATGCCGCCAGAAAGCAGCAGGCCGCTTGTGAGCGATTGAGTATCCGAAACCCAGCCGCTGAGTAGCGGCCCAGCGCATTGGCCGACAGCGAAGCCGACGGTCAACAGCGCAATCACCGCGGTCCACGAGCTAGGCGGAGTCGTGTAACGCACTACGACGGTCACAGAGGTGGGAACAATCAGAAAGGAGCCGCCGAACAACAGGGCCGAAATATACGCCGCTGAAGGACCTAGGCCTGCGACGGGCAATATAGCACCAAGCATCACGAAGGCGTTCGCAAGAGCCACCCCACGCGCTCCGCGGAGACGTGCCAAGATCGGCCCCCAAGCGAACCAGGCTACTGTGGCCGAACCGCCAGCGCATGCCCAAAAGATTGCAATTTGCCAAACCCCAAATGCAAGATTGGTTCGCAGCCATGCGATTATGAATGTGGCGTAGGCGATATAGCCCGCCCCGAACAGTGTGTAGCTGACGAAAAGTGGCCGCAGGTTATGCCCGGATCTAAATGAGGGTCTGCCCGCGCTCGCATTCAAAGTGCGCAGTTGTCTTGGCGCATAACGGAGCGCGGGCAAGGAAATCCCAAATCCAAGGAGACCAAGCGCGCCCATCGCGAGCCAGCCGTCGCGCCAGCCGTGCGATTGGGTAATCTCCGGGATAAGCAGGGCAGCGACAAGCATGCCAAATCCGGCGCCTCCAAAATAGACCCCCAGAAGCCGTGCCGGCCGCGCCGCGCCACCACCTTCACCGGCCGCAGAAGCAAGCGCGGCACCGGTGATGAATGGCAAGGCACCACCTATGCCGGCGATCGCGCGTAGTCCGGCCAATAAAAGGAAGTCGTTGGTCAAACCAGACCCGAGTAAGGCAGCGACAGTGATCGCCAGCCCGATTGCAAAAGCGCGTTTGTTGCCAACGCGCGCGGCGACCGGCGCTGCAATCAGAGCCCCAAGCAGATAACCAAGTGCGTTGGCTGTATTGCTGAAGCCAGCCGACGCGTAGGTCCAATGTAAGTCCGCGCGCATCGCGGGCAGCAACAACGCGTAGGAAAATCGCGCGAACCCGAGGGCGATCGCCGGCCCCAAGGCCAAGCCAGCAACCACCAGCACGCTTGTTGGCGCGGAGGCCGCGGTTGTCGTGAGGGACGAGGGAGGAGATGTTTCCATCAAAAGATGATGCTGGGGTAATAGCAGTTCCGTCTAGCAGAATGCCGAAAAATTAGCGTGCCGGCGTCGGTTTCGTTGATTTTTCTGCAGGGGAGTCGTGGTGAGGGGCTGGTGGGACACCGTATGGGGGGCCGCCAAGCGGGGCTCGCCTGATCGCCAGCCATGCCCCCAGCGCCTTTCGAGTTTGCTCCGTGATCTCGAATTGCACCGGCCGTCCGGTCTTCTTTTGAGTGATGGTCGTCCTTTCGCGGACGTGGCTGGCCTTCTTCTCCACCTGGTGCCCCAAAGGCACATCCATGAAGAAGCTGGTATCGATCGAAGGTCATCGTTTGGCGATCGAGGACAGCTTCGAAACCGCCAAGAACGAACTCGGCCTCGACCACAACGAGACACGCTCCTGGCATGGCTGCCACCGGCATGTCTCGCTTGCCATGCTCGCCTTCGCCATGATCACCGTCATCCGTCACCATGCCAATGCCGGGCCGCCAAAAAAACAATGCCGCAGCCGGCCACGATCAAGCGCTCTTGATCCGCTGGTCGGTCCAGGAAATCCGCCGCATCGCCGTCAAGCTCGCCCAGCGACGCATCGAGCCCGCATCATCGCATGGTCGCTTTGGCGACGGGCCCACCAGGCGGAAGCACGGCGCGCACACATCAAACGAAAAAAGCAACTGTAATGCTAGAACGAGCCGCGGAGCGGTATACGCGCTCCGCTACCCGGGCAAAGCTCACCCGTAGCTTGGGCGAGCTGATCAAAGCCGTGGGGACAATTGTCAAACCTGGTGAAAGACCACCGAGGAGTTTGACAATTTTTTCCTAACCAATTGAAAACGAGCGGTTCTTCCGAAAAGATGGTGGGCCCGGCAGGACTCGAACCTGCGACAACGCCGTTATGAGCGGCGCGTTCTAACCGCTGAACTACGGGCCCACGGATGGCCGACAAGACCAAGGGCGGATATAGCAAGTATCCGCCCCCGGCAAAAGCCAAACCGCGCCCGCCCGCCGCCCGTTCCCGGGCGGCGCGGCCGGATCAGGTGTCGAGAAAGCTCCGGAGCTTGCGGCTCCGGCTCGGATGCTTGAGTTTGCGCAGCGCCTTGGCCTCGATCTGGCGGATACGCTCGCGGGTGACCGAGAACTGCTGGCCTACCTCTTCCAGGGTGTGATCGGTGTTCATGCCGATGCCGAAGCGCATGCGCAGCACGCGCTCCTCGCGCGGCGTCAGGCTGGCGAGGACCCGCGTCGTGGTTTCGCGCAGGTTGGACTGGATCGCCGCCTCGACCGGCAACACCGCGTTCTTGTCCTCGATGAAATCGCCGAGATGGCTGTCCTCCTCGTCGCCGATCGGGGTTTCGAGGCTGATCGGCTCCTTGGCGATCTTCAGCACCTTGCGCACCTTCTCGAGCGGCATGGCGAGCTTTTCCGCAAGCTCCTCCGGCGTCGGCTCGCGGCCGATCTCGTGCAGCATCTGGCGCGAGGTGCGCACCAGCTTGTTGATGGTCTCGATCATATGCACCGGGATGCGGATGGTGCGCGCCTGATCGGCGATCGAGCGGGTGATCGCCTGGCGGATCCACCAGGTGGCATAGGTCGAAAACTTGTAGCCGCGGCGATACTCGAACTTGTCCACCGCCTTCATCAGGCCGATGTTGCCCTCTTGGATCAGGTCGAGGAATTGCAGGCCGCGGTTGGT
>JAJYTL010000130.1 GCA_021793055.1 Pseudomonadota bacterium | reverse complement strand
CACAGGCAAACGCAATCAAGGAGCGCGCACGCCAGAGCCCCAGATACCCCACGGGATCGCATCCCGATCAGAAAAACCTCTTCTCTTCAATCACATAGACAGATGGGTGTTGTGATGCGCGCTTGTACAAGGTCGTGCGGCCGCATCCCGGCCCCGACGACATCGCGGCGCTGAAGCGCCTGCTCGCCGCGGCGAGCAGGCCGCTGATGATCGTCGGCGGCGGCGGCTGGTCGGCCGCGGCGGTCGCCGGCATCACCCGCTTCGCCGAAGCCTTCGATCTGCCGGTCGCGGTCTCCTTCCGCTCGCAGGACCTGTTCGACAACACGCATCCGAACTATGTCGGCGATCTCGGTTCGGCGACGGCGGCGACGCTGACGCGCCGCGTCAAGGAGAGCGATCTTCTGGTCGTCGTCGGCGCCCGGCTCGGCGAGATGACGACCCAGGGCTACAGCCTGATCGAGCTGCCGCGGCCGAAGCAGACGTTGATCCACGTCCACGCCGATCCGGAAGAACTCGGCCGCGTCTTCCAGCCCGATCTCCCGATCAACGCGAGCCCGGACACCTTCGCCGCCGCGCTCAAGGGGCTCGCGCCCGACGCGCCGCCCGCCTGGGCGGAATGGACGCGGGCCGCGAACCGGGATTACCGTGATAATCTTGCGCCCGGCGTGGTCTCGGGCGCGCTCGACATGAACGTGGTGATGAAGGTGCTGGCGGACGAGATGCCGAAGGACGCCATCTTCGTCACCGACGCCGGCAATTATTCCGGCTGGGTGCAGCGCTACCGCCAATCCACCGTCTATCGCAGCCTGCTCGGCCCAACCTCGGGCGCCATGGGCTACGGCGTGCCGGCGGCGGTGGCGGCCTCCCTCGTCCATCCCGAGCGCGAGACCGTCTGCTTCGTCGGCGACGGCGGCTTTCTCATGTCGGGGCAGGAGATCGCGACGGCGCTGCAATTCGGCGCCAAGCCGATCATCCTCGTGGTCAACAACGGGCTCTACGGCACCATCCGCATGCACCAGGAGCGTGACTATCCCGGCCGGCCCGTCGCGGTGGAACTGCAGAACCCGGATTTCGCCGCCTATGCCAAGGCTTTCGGCGCCCATGGTGAGGTGGTGGAGCGGAGCGCCGATTTCGCCCCGGCGCTGGCCCGCGCGCGCCGCGCCGGCACCGCCGCGATCCTCGAGCTTCGCCTCGACCCGGAGACCATCTCGACCCGCGCCACCTTGAGCCAGATTCGCGGCAAGGGGAAGGCCAAGGCCTGAACGGTTGTCGCCTGCCGGCCCGGCCTCGGGGCGCGGCCACTCGTCTTTCCGCCCGCCGCCATGTTATGGTCGGCGGTCTCGGGTCCCCGTAGCTCAGCCGGATAGAGCACGAGATTCCTAATCTCGGGGTCACAGGTTCAAATCCTGTCGGGGACGCCAGTTTCGCATCGGATAAGCCGCTTCGCCTTGCGCCGGACTGCGTGCATTTGCGGTCTGCGATAACGAAATCGGCGACACGGGACGTCGCAGCTTACCGGGGGCGCCATGGCCTTTGGCGGCGCGGGGGCGGAAGGCCCGTTGTGGGCAATTACGGATGAGGCAATTACGGCATTGAAGATTCCACCTCCTGACAAATATCTACGTCAGGGAGGTCAGATGCATCCAATTCCGATTTTAAGCATGAAGGACGCGCTGCTCATCGCCGAAGCGGTGGTCGCCAAGCTCGGCCCCGAGGCGGCGACGTTTCTGGACAAGCGCGCCCTCGATTGCGATACGGCGGGCGATGCCGAAGGCGCCCGGCTTTGGCGCCGGCTGGCGCAAGCCGCGCGCATGCTGACGCCGACCGGCCATTAAGAGCGCTTGCTCGCACTCAACCTCAGTCCGAAATCCGGGGTCCGCAGCGGAATTTTCCAGCCATGTCATGACCGCGAAAGCGGCGCTGGCGCCGCCGTTTCCCTCACGCCGCGCTGCGCGCGCGCTTGCCGTCCTCGATGATGAGATCGGCGGCGCGTTCGGCGATCATGATCGTCGGCGAGTTGGTGTTGCCCGAGGTGATGGTCGGCATGATCGAGGCGTCGGCGATGCGAAGCCCGCCGATGCCGCGAACGCGCAGCCGCTCGTCCACCACCGCCATCTCGTCCTGGCCCATCTTGCAGGTGCCGACCGGGTGGAAGATCGTGGTCCCGACGTCGCCGGCGGCGCGGGCAAGCTCCGCGTCGGTTTGCGCCTGCGGTCCCGGCATGAACTCCTCCGGCGCGAAGCGGGCGAGCGCCGGCGCGGCGCAGATGCGGCGCGTGAGCCGCATCGCGTCCGCCGCCACCTGGCGGTCGGCGGCGGCCGAAAGATAGTTCGGCTTGATCGCCGGATGCGCCGCCGGGTCGTTGCTCCGGATGCGGATGAAGCCGCGGCTTTCCGGGCGCAGGTTGCACACCGAGGCGGTGAAGGCCGGGAAGGGATGCGGCGGCTCGCCGAACTTGTCCAGGCTCAAGGGCTGGACGTGATATTCGAGGTTTGGCGTCTCGCGCGCGGGATCGCTCTTGGCAAAGGCGCCGAGCTGGCTCGGTGCCATGGTGAGTGGCCCGCGCTTGAGCAGGAAATATTCGAGCCCCATGCCGATGCGGCCCAGCAGGCTGTTGGCGCGCTCGTTCAAGGTGCGCGTGTGCTCGACCCGGAAGGCCATGCGGATTTGCAGATGATCCTGCAGGTTCTCGCCGACGCCCGGAAGTTCCTGCGCCACCGCGATGCCGTGCTCGCCGAGCAGCGCGCCGGGGCCGATGCCGGATAGCTGCAACAGCTGCGGCGAGCCGACGCTGCCTGTCGCCAAGATCACCTCGCGCGCCGCGCCGATAAAGCGCGGCTCGTTGCCCTGGCGGAACTCGATCCCGACGGCGCGCCGGCCCTCAAGCCGGATGCGGCTTGCCTGCGCGCCGGTGATCACCTTCAGGTTCGGACGGTTCATCGCCGGGCGCAGGAAGCCCTTGGCCGCGCTCCAGCGCACGCCGCGTTTCTGGTTAACCTGGAAATAGCCGCAGCCCTCGTTGTTGCCGCGGTTGAAATCGTCGATCTTCGGGATGCCGGTTTCCGCCGCCGCCTCGCGGAAGGCGTCGAGGATTTCCCAGGAAAGCCGCATCTCCTCGACGCGCCATTCGCCGCCGGCGCCGTGAAAGGCATCGGCGCCCCGCACCTGATCCTCGGAGCGCTTGAAATAGGGCAAGACGTCGTCCCACGACCAGCCGACGTTGCCGAGCTGGCGCCAATGGTCGTAGTCGCGCGCCTGGCCGCGCAGATACAGCATGCCGTTGATCGAGGAGCAGCCGCCGAGCACCCGCCCGCGCGGATAGTTGAGGGCGCGGCCGTTCAGCCCGTCCTCGGCCTCGGTCTTGAAGCACCAGTCGGTGCGTGGGTTGTTCTGGGTATAGAGATAGCCGATTGGGATGTGGATCCAGATGTAATTGTCCTTGCCGCCGGCCTCGAGCAGCGCCACCGAGACGGACGGATCGGCGCTCAGCCGGTTGGCGAGAACGCAGCCGGCGGAACCGGCGCCGACGATGACGTAATCGAAGGTGCCGATGGCCGCGGCCTGTGCTTGGTCCCGTTCCATGTTTTGCGCGCCTCGTTTTCTCCCTGGTTTCTGCAATAGCCCATATGGCGGGAGGGCACAACCGCGCGCCGCGCCGGCCGGCCTGCAGGTTGGGCGCGACGGCGCGCCGGCCGGTTGTTATGCTGGAGCCTGCTGCCCGGGCGGCGTGGAAATGACGGCCTCGCGCGAGCGCGGGGCAAGACCAAGAGAAGGATTTGGGGAAACGATGAGCGATATTCTGTGGCAGAGCCGCGAGGGCGGCCTCTTGACCTTGACGCTGAACCGGCCGGAGGCGAAGAACGCGCTGAGCCACGATCTCACCGCCGAGCTGGTCGAGGCGGTGGCGGCGGCCGCCGCCGATCAGACCGTGCGGGCGGTGCTGCTGCAGGGCGCCGGCGACATGTTCTGCGCCGGCGGCGACGTCAAGGCGATGGCCGCCGGCCGCGACGCCGACATGGGCTTCGAGGCCCGCGTCGCCGGCCTGCGCGGGCGCATGGAGGCATCGCGCCTGCTGCACGAAATGGCCAAGCCGACGATCGCCGCGGTTCAAGGCGCCGCCGCCGGCGCCGGGCTCTCGCTCGCGCTTGCCTGCGATTTCCGCATTCTGGCCGCCTCGGCCCGGCTCACCACCGCCTTCGCCAAGGTCGGCCTCTCGGGTGATTTCGGCGGCACCTATTTCATGACCCGGCTGATCGGCAGCGCCAAGGCGCGCGAGCTTTATCTCACCTCGCCGCTGGTGCCGGCGGAGGAGGCCTATCGCCTCGGCCTCGCGACCCGCGTCGTGCCCGACGCCGAGCTGGCCACGGCGGCGCATGACTTCGCGCTCGCGCTCGCCAACGGCCCGAGCGTCACCCTCGGCTATATCAAGAAGAACCTGAACCTCGCCGAGCAGGCGCCGCTTTCGACCGTGCTCGACGCGGAAGCGCTACATCACACCCGCTGCGCCGGCACCGCGGATCACAAGGAAGCGGCGAAGGCCTTCGTCGAGAAGCGCAAGCCGGTGTTCCAGGGGCGCTAGCGCACGACGATTTTGGGTCGAGCCGACGCAAAATCGTGGCCGTGCGCGGCACCAATGACTTGGAGCATGATGCGGCCGGTCGGATAACTCAGGCGAGCGGGACACCAAGCAACAGGGGAGGCGCGCATGGCCGACGATCTCAGGCTCAGGCAAATCTGCCTCGCGGTGGCGACGATCGAGCCGCTGGCGAGCGATCTTGCCGCGATCCTGCGCACGCCGGTCTGCCACCGCGATCCGGCCGTCGGCGTCTATGGCCTGGAAAACGTCCTCTTCGCCATCGGCCCATACTTTCTCGAACTGGTGGCACCGCTGCGCGAGGGCACCGCCGCCGGCCGCTTTCTCGAACGCAGCGGCGGCAAGGGCGGCTATATGGCGATTTTCGAATGCGCCGATCCCGCCCTGCGCTGCCGCCATGCCGAGGCCATGGGGGTCGCGCTCGCCCATGAAATCCGTCACGACGGCTATCATGGCGTGCAGCTTCATCCGCGCGATTGCCGCGCCGCGATGATCGAGTTCAACCATACCGAGGGTGGCGGCGATCCGTTCGGCCCCTACGCGCCGGCGGGGCTGCAGTGGCAGGATTTCCTCAAGCCCGAGGCGGCGCGCGCCCTTCTCGAGGTCGAGATCGCGAGCCCGGCGCCGGCCGATCTCGCGGCCCATTGGGCGCGGATTCTGGACCTGCCGCTACGCCAGGCGCCGGCCGGGCCGCGGCTTGAGATCGGGGACTGCGCGCTGGCCTTCCGCGGCGCCGACGCCGGCGCCCGCGAGATTTTGAGCGTGCTCACGCTTAGCGTCGCCGATGCCGAGGCGAGCTTGGCGACGGCGCGGGCACGGGGCTATGCGGTCGGCGGCAACGCCTTCTTCGCCGGCGGGGTGGATTTTCGCTTGCGGGATTGAGATTCGCGCCGAGACATTCGACGCCAACGGGACAAAAAACCTTGCGGGGAGGCGACATGGCCTATCGGGAAATTCTTTACGTGGTCGAGGATCGCGTCGCGACCGTCACCTTGAACCGACCGGAGCGGCTCAATGCCTGGACGCCGGTGATGGGGGAGGAAGTGCGGGACGCCATGCGCTGCGCCGCCGACGATGACGCGGTGCGCGTCATCGTGCTGACCGGCGCGGGCCGCGGCTTTTGCGCCGGCGCCGACATGAAGACGCTCAGCGCCCTGAGCGCCGGCAAGGCGGCGGGCGCGCCGCAAGCCGCCGAGGTGGCCCCGGCCGTGCCGCCGCCCTTCGATAGGGAAGCGCCCGCCGATTTCGCCACTCGCTATTCCTATTTTCCGGCGGTGCCGAAGCCGATCCTCGCCGCGGTCAACGGGCCCTGCGCCGGCCTTGGCCTCGTGTTCGCGCTCTATTGCGATCTCCGCTTCGCCGCGCCCGAGGCCGAGTTCACCACCGCCTTCGCGCGCCGCGGGCTGATCGCCGAGCATGGCATCAGCTGGACGCTGCCGACCCTGATCGGGTTGTCCGGCGCGCTCGATCTTCTGCTCTCGGCGCGCAAGGTGGACGCGGCGGAAGCCTATCGCCTGCGTCTCGTCGATCGCCTCGCCGAACCGGGCGCGCTGATCGCGACGGTGAACGCCTACGCGCGCGAGCTCGCCGACATGGTCTCGCCGCGCTCGATGCGGGTGATGAAGCGCCAGCTCTGGGACGCGCGTTCCCAGACCTTGGCCGAGGCCATCGCCGTCGGCGACCGCGAGATGCGGGCGAGCTTCAAGAGCGAGGACTTCCGCGAAGGCGTCGCCCATTTCGTCGAGAAGCGCAAACCCGCCTTCTCCGGGCGGTAGCGAGCCGCGCCGCCCCTCACACGCGGTATTTCGCGATCACCTCGGGGTCGGGGTCGAGGCCGAGGCCAGTGCCTTTGGGCAGCGGGATGAAGCCCGCCTCGGGCAGCGTCGCGCCGCCGTAGAGCTCGGCCTCGAAATCGCAGAATAGCCGCTCGAAGATCGGCACGCTGCGCTGCGCCGCGTGGATATGCAGCGTCGCCACCTGGCCCGGGCCGAAGAGGGCGCAATGGGGCAGGAACTCGACGCCTTCCGCCTCGCACAGGGTGGCGATCCGCATCAGTTCGGTGACGCCGCCCGTCTTCGCCACGTCGGGCTGCGCGATGTCGATGGCGCTGGCCGCGATCATGGCGACGAAATCGTGCAGGCTGCCGGCGTTCTCGCCGGCGGCGATGCGGTGATTGCCGGCGGCTCGGATCTCCGCCAGGCCGGCGTAGTTCTCCGGCGGCCACACCGGCTCCTCGAACCAATAAAGGCCGAGATCGGCAAGCTCGGCGTCGCGGCGGAGCGCCTCCGCCACCGACCACGGGCAGTTGGTGTCGAGCATCACCTGCGCCCGGCCGCCTGCGGCCGCCACGGCGGCGCGGATCGGCTCGAACTCGACTTCGTGCAGCTTGACGAAGCGATAGCCGCGTTGGATCGCGTCCTCGGTCGCAGCGGCGACCGCTTCCGCCGTGCCGTAGCGCATCAGGCTGGCGTAAACCTCGATCTCGTCGGCGAAGCGGCCGCCGAGCAGATCGACAAGCGGCCGGCCGCAGGTCTTGCCGAGAATATCCCACAACGCGATGTCGATGGCCGAGATGCCATAATGCAGCGCGCCGCTGCGGCCGAAGTTGTGCAGGCGGAATTCGAGGTCGTGCTTGATCTTGGAAATCTCGAAGGCGTTGCGCCCGACGACCAGCGGCAAAAGCCGGCTCTGGATCAAGTCGCGCTGGGCGGCGTCGCGGTTGCGCGAGAACGCCTCGCCCCAGCCGACCACGCCGGTCTCCGTTTCCAGCCGGACGAACAGCGTGTCGAAGGCATTAGCCGGCTTGCCGCCGAAGCTCCAAGGCGGGGTGCCGCCGCCGGCGAAAGGGATGGAAACCAGGATGGCCTCGGCGGCGGTGATTTTCATGTCGGGCTCTCGTGTGCGAGGTGGGAAGGAAAATGCGTGCTTGCCCTCAAGGCATCTCAGTCGCCGGCGGCGCGAAGCGGACGCCGGCGAAGCCGCGCGCCATAGCGCGTATCGAGCGTCTGGCGCGACATCCAGAAACGCCGGCGCCGCCGCCGCACGGAAGCGAGGCCCGAGACGCCGCGGGCGTTGCAACTCCACGCGAGGGCCCAAAGGAACAGATCGACGAGAAGATAGCTTGAGATCAGATGCGGGCGAATCTCGGCCGGTTCCGGGGCGAAGCCGAAGCGGCGCATTACGTCGAGGATGATCTCGGGATCGGCGTGGATCGGATAGGCGAACTTGGCGCGGATCGCGGCCACGTCGGCGAGCTCGGCATGGTTCGCGAGGTAATCCGCGAGTTCGCTCAGCGACAGCACGAAGCGCGAACGGATGGCGGCGGCGAAGCGGAGGCTGTGTTCGGCGCCGGCGAGCCGCGCCGGGCCGCCGCCGATCGCCATGTGCTCGTTCCAGAAGTGGATGTCGAGAATGCGGGCGCCGGCGGGCACCGGCCGCGCGCCGACCAGCGCGACCTCGCGCGCGACCTCGCGCGCGACCTCGCCGGCCGAGATGCGGAGCAGGCAGCGCGGATCGCGCGAGTATTCGAAAATTCCCTGGCGCTCGCGGAGTGCCCAGTCGAGCGTCTGGACGGCGCCACGGATCCCTGTGCCGACGCGCCATGCGCCGTTCGCGGCCATCGGCACCCCAGCGCGCGGTTGCAGCCGATAGGCAGGGCCGAAGTCCTGCGCCGGCTTGAGCCGGAGCCGGCGCGCAGGTCCCGCCGGTCGGTGGTCTTCGGGATGCTGGTTCTCGGACATGGCACGCCGTCCTCGCCGTTGTCC
>JAJYTL010000129.1 GCA_021793055.1 Pseudomonadota bacterium | reverse complement strand
TCCGCGAGGGCCGCATCCGCATCGGCCTCGATCATGGCGAGGTGACGTTGAACGGCCATCCGCTCGGGCCGCAGGCCACGGCAGCCGCGCGCGCGGCCTGCCGCAAGGCGGAACCCCGCTAGGCGTTCAGTCCGGCACCACGCCGCGATTGCCAACCGCGCCCCTAACGCTTAAAAATGCGGAACTTTGTGCCCGCCGGGATGGAACATGCGGCTTTCACGGTACTTTCTGCCAATTCTGAAGGAAAACCCGAGCGAGGCGCAGATTGTCTCGCATCGCCTGATGCTGCGCGCCGGCATGGTGCGCCAATCCGCGGCCGGGATTTATTCCTGGCTGCCGCTGGGGCTGCGCGTGCTGCGTCGGATCGAGAACATCGTGCGCGCCGAGCAGGATGCCGCCGGCTGCCAGGAACTGCTCATGCCGACCATGCAGCCGGCCGAAATCTGGCGCGAAAGCGGTCGCTATGAGGATTACGGCAAGGAGATGCTGCGCATCCGCGACCGGCACGAGCGCGAGATGGTGTTCGGCCCCACCAACGAGGAGCTAATCACCGACATTTTCCGTAATTCGATCAAGAGCTACCGGGATCTGCCGAAGAATCTCTACCACATTCAGTGGAAGTTCCGCGACGAGGTGCGGCCGCGTTTCGGCGTCATGCGCGGGCGCGAATTCCTGATGAAGGACGCCTATTCCTTCGACCTCGACCGCGCCGGCGCGGTGCGCGCCTACAACCGGATGTTCGTCGCCTATCTCCGCACCTTCGCCAGACTCGGTCTCAAGGCGGTGCCGGTGATGGCCGACACCGGCCCGATCGGCGGCGACCTGTCGCACGAATTCATCATCCTGGCGGAAACCGGCGAGAGCCTGATCTATTGCCACAAGGATCTGGTGGATCGCGACATTCTCAGCCAGGCCGTGGACTACGATGGCGATCTCGAGCCGCTGGTGAGGGATTGGACCGGGCTTTACGCCGCCACCGATGAAAAGCACGACAGCGGGCGCTTCGCCGCCATTCCGGACGACAAGCGGATCGAGGCGCGCGGCATCGAGGTCGGCCACATCTTCTATTTCGGCACCAAGTACTCGGACCCGTTGCGGGCCGTGGTCGCGGGGCCGGACGGCGAGGAGATCGTCGTTCAGATGGGCTCGTATGGCATCGGCGTCTCGCGCCTGGTCGGCGCCATCATCGAGGCGAGCCACGATGAGAACGGCATCATCTGGCCGGAAAGCGTCGCGCCCTTTCGTGTCGGCCTGATCGACTTGCGGCCGGACGACGCCGCGTGCGCCGCCTTTGCCGACGATATCCACGCCAAGCTGAAGGCCGCCGGCCTCAGCGTGCTGCATGACGATACCGAGGAGCGCGGCGGGGCCAAATTCGCCACCATGGACCTGATCGGCCTGCCGTGGATCGTCACCGTCGGCCCGCGTGGGGTCAAGAGCGGCATGGTGGAACTGAAGCGCCGGGCGACGGGCGAGCGCCAGGAACTCTCGCCCGAGGCGGCCATCGCCCGCATCGCGGGGTGAGCGGCGGCCGCCCGATGATCGCGGCTTGCGGCCTCGCTCGGCCGCACCATTGTTCCAGCCTACCTGCGCGCGTCGCCGTGGCGCCAGCGTAACCGAGGATCGCCATGCCCTTTGCGCGCTTCGAATGGATGATCGCCCTCCGCTACCTCCGCGCGCGGCGGAGCGAGGGGTTCGTCTCGGTGATCGCCGGCTTTTCCTTTCTCGGCATCGTGCTTGGCGTCGCGACCTTGATCATCGTCATGTCGGTGATGAACGGGTTCCGCGACGAGCTTCTGAAACGCATCCTCGGCCTGAACGGCGATCTCACCATCGAGGCGGGCGAGCGCGGCATTCCGGATTATCCGCCGATCGTCGCCCGGGTTCGCGGCGTCAAGGGCGTGGTGCGGGTCACGCCCCTGGTCGAGGGGCAGGTGATGGCGACGGCGAACCGAGCCGCCACCGGCGCCCTGGTCCGCGGCGTCACGCCGGCCGACCTCAAGGCGGAGACCTTGGTCGCGCATAAGATCGTCGCCGGCTCGCTCAAGGATTTCTCCGGCTCGGACGCGGTCGCGATCGGCGACCGGCTTGCCTCCCGTCTCGGCCTTCACGTCGGCGACCGCATCACGCTGATCTCGCCGCAAGGCACCGCGACGGCGATCGGCATGGTGCCGCGCATCCGCAGCTATCGCATCGTCGCGCTCTTCGACGTCGGCATGTACGAATACGATTCGACCTTCGTCTTCATGCCGCTCGCGGAGGCGCAAACCTATTTCCAGATGGCGGGCCGTGCGACCGGCATCCAGGTCTCGCTCGACAATCCCGACGTCGCGCCGGCGGCGAGCGCCGCGATCGCGCGGCTGCTTGGCGGCGACTACCGTATCTACAACTGGCAGCAGGCGAACGCGCCCTTCTTCAACGCGGTCGAGGTGGAGCGCAACGTCATGTTCCTCATCCTCACCCTGATCATCATCGTCGCCGCCTTCAACATCATCTCGGGTCTCACCATGCTGGTGAAGGACAAGAGCCGCGACATCGCGATCCTCCGCACCATGGGAACCAGCCGGGGCAGCGTGATGCGCGTCTTTTTCATTGCCGGCGCTACCATCGGCGTGCTCGGGACCGTGGTCGGGTTCGTGCTCGGCATCCTCTTCTGCGCCAATATCGAGACCATACGCGAATGGCTGCAAAGCCTGACCGGCACCAACCTGTTCAATCCCGAAATCTATTTCCTCTCGACCCTGCCGGCGAAGGTCGACCCGACGGAGGTGGTCGCCGTGGTCGGGATGGCGATCCTGCTGTCCTTGCTCGCGACGCTTTATCCGGCGTGGCGCGCGGCCCGGCTCGATCCGGTGGAGGCGCTGCGCTATGAGTGAGCGTCTCGTTCTCGACCGGGTGGTCCGCACCTACCAGCAGGGCCAAAACCGGCTCGAGGTGCTGCGCGGCGCCTCGCTCGCCATTCGGGCGGGGGAGATCGTGGCTCTGATCGGCCCGTCGGGCGCCGGCAAGTCGACGCTTCTCCATGTCGCGGGGCTGCTCGACCGCGCCGACGGCGGCGAGGTCGTGGTGGCGGGGCGGCCGGCTTCGGCGATGGGCGAGGCGGAGCGGACGCGAAGCCGGCGCGAGCTGATCGGCTTCATCTATCAATTTCACTATCTCTTGGCGGATTTCTCGGCGCTTGAGAACGTCGTGCTGCCGCAACTCGTCGCCGGCAAGAGCCGCGTCGCCGCCACGGCGCGGGCAACCGCGCTGCTTGAGGGACTGGGACTCGGCGCCCGGCTCGCGCATCGCCCGGCGCGGCTTTCGGGCGGCGAGCAGCAACGGGTTGCCATCGCCCGCGCGCTCGCCAACGAGCCGAAAATCCTGCTCGCCGACGAACCGACGGGAAATCTCGACCTGCGGACGGCCGAGACGGTGTTCAACGAACTGGTCGGCCTCGCCCGAGAGCATGGCCTGGCGGCCTTGATCGCGACCCATAACAACGATCTCGCGGTGCGGCTCGACCGCACGGTGCGGCTCGAAGACGGTTTGCTGGTGCCGGCCTGAGGCCGCGCGCTCAGGGCCGCGCGCTCAGGGCCGCATGGGTCCCATATGCTGGGGGCGGGGCCGAAGCGGGACCCCAAGTCCTGCGAAATTCCCGGTTCGTTCTGGATGACGGCGGCTGCCTAAGCTGGCATTCTGGAAACCTCCTTCCTCGATTGCGCGTTTGGCCATGTCGTACGCCGATTTCGTTCATCTTCGCGTCCATACGGCCTATTCGCTCTCGGAGGGCGCCATCCGGGTCAAGGACTTGGCCGAGCGCTGCCGCAAGGAGACGATGCCGGCGGTCGCCATGACCGATACCGGCAATCTCTTTGGTGCCCTTGAATTCAGCAACATCATGGCCAAGGCCGGCATCCAGCCGATCATCGGGTGCGAGATCGCGCTTGGCGTCGAGGAGGCCGAGGGTGCCGGGCTTCGCGGCGGGCGCAAGCCGAAGCCCGATCCCTTGGTGTTGTTGGCGCAGGACGAGACCGGCTACCAGAACCTGCTCGCCTTGAGCTCTCTCGGGTATCTCGACACGCCGCCGGGCGAGCCCGCGCACGTCGATTACGACACGCTCGCCCGCCACGCGGCCGGGGTGATCGCCTTGACCGGCGGCCCGCGCGGCGCGCTCGGCCGGCTGATCGCCGAGGGCCAGGAGCCGGCGGCGGAAGTGCTGCTCGGCCGCCTGATGGCGATGTTTCCCGGCCGGCTTTACATCGAGATCCAACGCCACGGCTTGCCGGCCGAGGCGCGCACCGAGGGCGCTTTCCTCGATCTCGCCGATCGCCATAACCTGCCGCTGATCGCCACCAACGAGTGCTATTTCGCCGACGCCGACATGTTCGAGGCGCATGAGGCGCTGCTTTGCATCGCCGACGGCATGACCATGAGCAATCCGGCGCGCCGCCGCTTGACCCGCGAGCATCGCTTCAAGTCGGCCGGCGAGATGCGGGCGTTGTTCGCCGACCTGCCGGAGGCGCTCGACAACACGCTTGTCGTCGCGCGGCGCTGCGCCGTGATGGCGGAGGAGCGGAAACCCATCCTGCCGCGCTTCGGCGCCTGCGACGAGGCGGAGCTTCTTCGCGGCAAGGCGGAGGCCGGGCTCGACCTCCGTTTGCGGGCGGCGGGAATCTCCGGCGATCGCGCGGTGCCCTATCGCGAGCGCCTGGATTACGAGCTTGGCGTCATCACCAAGATGGGTTTTCCGGGCTATTTCCTCATCGTCTCGGACTTCATCCAATGGGCCAAGGCGCGCGGCATTCCGGTCGGGCCTGGGCGCGGCTCGGGCGCGGGTTCGGTGGTTGCCTGGGCACTGACCATCACCGATCTCGATCCCTTGCGCTTCGGGCTCCTGTTCGAGCGTTTCCTGAACCCAGAGCGCATATCGATGCCCGACTTCGATATCGACTTCTGCCAGGAACGCCGCGACGAGGTGATCCGCTACGTGCAGGAGCGCTATGGCGAAGATCAGGTGGCGCAGATCATCACCTTCGGCACATTGCAGGCGCGCGCGGCGCTGCGCGACGTCGGGCGCGTGCTTGAGCTTCCCTTCGGCAAGGTCGACCGCATCTGCAAGATGGTGCCGAACAATCCCGCCCATCCCGTGAGCCTCGCCCAGGCGATCGAGGGCGAGCCGCGGCTCCAGGAGGAGCGCGACAGCGACGACAGTGTCGCCCGCCTCATCGCCATCGCCCTGAAGCTCGAAGGCCTCTATCGCCACGCCTCGACGCACGCGGCCGGCGTCGTCATCGGCGACCGGCCGCTCAAGGAGCTGGTGCCGCTCTATCGCGACCCGCGCGCGCCGCTGCCGGCGACGCAGTTCTCGATGAAATACGTCGAGGCGGCGGGGCTGGTGAAGTTCGATTTCCTCGGGCTCAAGACCCTGACCGTGATCGACCGCGCCCGCCGGCTCCTGGCCGAACGCGGGATCGAGCTCGATCTCGCCAATCTGGCGCTCGACGATCCCGCCACCTTCGCGATGCTCGCCCATGGCGACGCAGTCGGCGTGTTCCAGCTCGAAAGCTCGGGCATGCGCGACGTGCTGCGCCACCTCAAGCCCGACACCTTCGAGGACATCATCGCCCTGGTCGCGCTCTATCGGCCGGGGCCGATGGACAACATTCCGAAATACGTCGCCTGCAAGCACGGCGCCGAGCAGCCGGATTATCTTCATCCCGCCCTCGAGCCGATCCTGAAGGAAACCTACGGCGTCATCATCTATCAGGAACAGGTGATGCAGATCGCGCAGGTGCTCGCCGGCTATAGTCTCGGCGAGGCCGATATCCTGCGCAAGGCCATGGGCAAGAAAATCCAGGCCGAGATGGCGGCGCAGCGCGTCCGCTTCGTCGAGGGCGCCGAGCGGAACGGCGTGCCGCGCGAGCGCGCCGAATACATCTTCGAGTTGGTTGCCAAGTTCGCCGGCTATGGCTTCAACAAGAGCCATGCCGCGGCCTACGCCTTGGTCGCTTATCAGACCGCGTGGCTCAAGGCCAACCGGCCGGTCGAGTTCTTCGCCGCGCTGATGAGCCTCGATCTTGCCAATACCGAGAAGCTCGATTTTTACCGCCAGGAGTTGAACCGGCTCGAGATCGCGCTGCGGCCCCCCGACATCAACCTCTCGGGGGTCGCCTTTACCGTCGAGGCCGAGGGCGAAAATCTGGTCGTCCGCTACGCGCTGGCGGCCATCCGCAATGTGGGCGAGGGGGCGATGGCCCATCTCGTCGAGGAGCGCGCGGCCCACGGCCCGTTTCGTTCGCTCGCCGATTTTGCCGCCCGCATCGATCCCCAAGGAATGAACAAGCGCCAACTCGAAAATCTGGTCAAGGCGGGCGCGTTCGATAGTCTTGAGCGCAATCGTCGGCGGGTGTTCGAAGGTGCCGAAACCATTCTCCGCTACGCCACCGCGGCCTCGAATGAGCGGCGATCGAGCCAGAGCAATCTCTTTGGCGGCGCCGGCGCGAGTGATGCCGGCCTGACCCTGCCCGAGGTGCCCGACTGGCCCGGGGTGGAGCGCCTGACGCCCGAGTTCGAGGCGATCGGCTTCTATCTCTCCGCCCATCCCTTGGCGGCTTACGGCGCCGCCTTGCAGCGGCTTGGGGTCACCGCGGCCGCCGATCTCTCGCGCAGCGTCGGCGGCAATGTCATGCGCGTTCGCTTGGCCGGCGTCGTGCTTCGCCGCCAGGAACGAGTCTCGAGCCGGGGCAGCCGCTTCGCCTTCGTCCAGGCCTCGGATGCGAGCGGCATGTTCGAAGTCACGGTGTTTTCGGAAATCCTCTCGGCCAACCGCGAACTCCTGGAGCCCGGCCAGACCGTCCTCTTCGTCGTCGAAGCGCGGCGCGACAACGACCAGCTTCGTCTCACCGCGCAGGCGGTCCACTCCTTGGAGCGCGCTGCGGCCCAAGCCGCGACCGGGGTGCGCATCGTGGTCGACCGGCCCGATCCGCTGCCGCGGCTCAAGGAGACCTTGTCGCGCAGCGAGCAGGGCCGGGGGCTGGTCACGCTTCGCCTGCGGCTTCCGACGCGGCGCGAGGAGGTCGATCTTCAGCTTCCCGGCGGCTTCGCGATTTCACCGGCTGTCCTCGCCGGGCTGCGCGACATCCCGGGTGTGGTCGGGGTTCACGAGATCTGATCCCTCACGTTGCTGGGGGCGCCGCCATCGTCGCCATATCGGCCATCGTCGGTTGATGCTAATATATCAGCCGCCCGCAAACGGGCGGATGTCGTATGGCTGACAGATTCTCTGACGCCTCAAAAAGACATAAGGGGGATTCGATGCTTTCCAGAAAACGGTTTGCATTGAGTACATTAGCCGCATTGGCGGGGTTTGGTCTCGTGCTTGCCGGGCCGATCGCGCCGGCTCGAGCCGCTGTCACAGCCTTGAAGGTGCGGGTCGGCGGCGTCCGGCCCGGTGGCATCGTCGCCAAGCGGCTTGCCTTCTGCGCCTTCAATCGCAAGGGCGAGGTCGGCCTCGGCCTCAACCGGAGCCCGGCGATCTGGTGGTCAAAAGGGCCGGCCGGGACCAAGTCCTACGCCATTATCGTACATGATTCCGACGTGCCCTCGGTCGCCACCGACGTGAACAAGAAGGGCACGACGCTGCCGGCTTCGATGCCGCGGGTTGACTTCTACCATTGGGTCCTGGTCGATATCCCTACCCATATCCGCCACATTCCTTACGCCCATGACTCCAAGGGCGTCACGCCCCATGGCAAGAAGCCCGGTCCCACCAAATATGGTGTGCGCGGGATCAACAGCTACACCAACTGGTTCGCCGCTGACCCCAAGATGAAGGGCGAATACGGCGGTTACGATGGACCCTGCCCGCCGTGGAACGACGCCATCCCGCATCACTACCATTTCGCGGTCTATGCCCTCAACGTGGCGAAGCTCGACGTCAGCGGCAATTTCACCGGCCCCGACGCGCTTAAGGCGATGCAGGGGCATATTCTGGCCGAGGGCAGCGTCGTCGGCCTGTACAGCCTGAACAAGGCCGTGATCAAGTCCATGAAGGCGAAAAAGTAATCCCGGATCCTTCGCCTACCGGGCGCCTATCAGGCTTGAATTCCGAACGGGCCGGCCTTCCCAAGGCCGGCCCGCGCTATTTCCGCCCCACCCGACGGCGCCGCCGGCCTTTCTGGGCCTTGCTTTGCGGCCCTGGCCGCGCTATCAAGCGCCCAGATAAACCACACGTGGGCTTGCGGCCGCCGGCATATCCGGCGGGTCGTTCCGGTGCCTTTAAAGGTCCCTGCCCGCGGCGGTCCAACCGGAAAAGGAACTGTTATGTCGCTTCCGACCTTTACCATGCGTCAGCTCATCGAGGCTGGCGTTCATTTCGGCCATCAGA
>JAJYTL010000128.1 GCA_021793055.1 Pseudomonadota bacterium | reverse complement strand
AGAAGAAATCCAGCACCATCGGCGCGCCCGAGACGGTGAAGAGAAAGCACACCACGACGCCGAGAACGAAGGCGATAACCTGATTTTTTGTGATCGCCGACATGCAACTCGAAATCGCGAGGTAGCCGCCTGCCATCAGCAGGCTGCCGAGATAGCTTGCCAGGATGACGCCGTTGTCGGGATGGCCGAGATAGAGGGCGGTGAGCCATATCGGGAAGGTCAGCGCCAGCGCGATGGCGGTGAAGCACCATGCGGCGAAAAACTTGCCGAGGATGATGTCGCCAAGCCCGACGGGAAGCGTCATCAGAAGCTCGATGGTGCCGGACTTGCGTTCCTCCGACCACAGCCGCATGGCGATCGCCGGCATGAGGAACTGGTAAAGCCAGGGGTGGAAGTCGAAGAAGGGAACCAGGTCGTCCTGGCCGCGGTTGAAGAAATTGCCGACATAGAAGGTGAAGATGCCGATCAAAAACAGAAAGATGACGATGAACACATAGGCGACCGGCGTGGCGAAATAATTGGCCAGCTCGCGCCGGAAGATATGAATCGTCCCCCTCATGCGGCGACCTCGTTCGTTCCAGTGGTGATGCTGCGGAATACCGCGTCAAGGCGCCCTGGCTCGGCGAAGTGGGTGCCGAAGCGCCAGCCGTGGCCCTCGGGCCGACCTTCGGCGAGGATGCGGCCGCGGGCGATGATCAGCGCCCGGCTGCAGACCGCCTCGACCTCTTCCAGGATATGCGTCGAGATGATGATCGCCTTGGTCTTGGCCATGTCGTGGATCAGCTCGCGCACGTCGTGTTTCTGATTCGGATCGAGCCCGTCGGTCGGCTCGTCGAGGATCAGGATCGGCGGATCATGCAGGATCGCCTGCGCCAGGCCGACGCGGCATTTGTAGCCCTTGGAGAGCGTGTCGATCGGCTGATCCAGCACCGATTGCAGGGCGGCCTTCTCGATCACGTCAGCGATGCGTTGCCGCCGCGCCTTGCCGTCGATGCCGCGCACCTCGGCAATGAAATTGAGGAATCCGCGCGGCGTCATGTCGGCGTAGGACGGCGCGCCCTCCGGCATGTAGCCGATCTGCCGCTTGGCCGCGATCGGCGATACGGTGACGTCGAAGCCGCCGACCCGAACGGTGCCGCTGGTCGGCGCGAGAAATCCGGTGATCATCTTCATGGTGGTCGACTTGCCGGCGCCGTTGGGGCCGAGGAAGCCCAGCACCTCGCCCTGTTCGACCTTGAAATTGACGCCGGCGACAGCGGTGAACGGTCCGAATTTCCGCGTCAGATTGTCGATCTCAAGCAAGACCGTCATGGCGAGCTCCCCATTTCCCCAGGCACGCGAGCGGTGGCAAGGTTGCCTCGGAATGGTGGCGAAGAATGCGGCGAAATCATGTCGCCGCGCGCTCTTTTCGATGGCGTGCAGCGGGTTTCGCGACGCAAAAAGCGATGCCGGCGGGCGGCGGTCGCAGCCGGCGCGTCAAGACGGCGTGCCGGGCACCGAATAGCCCTTGGCGCGCCCCGCCAAGTGATCGAAAGATTCGAGGAGGCGCGCGCGCCACAGCGAAATCGGATCGTCGGCCGCAAGGAGCGGAAAGGGGCTGATGCAGCGCGCGAACTGAAACGCGCCGAAAACGATGTAATCGGCGTAGTTCTGGCTATCGCCGCCGAGATAGGGCTGTGCCGAGAGCGTCGCGCGCAAGGGCGCGAGCACGGCGCGGAATTCGCCGAACCAGCGATCGCGCTCGTTCCGGAACGATTCGATCGTGGTGCCGAAGCGGGCCTCGCGGCTTTGGCGGAAATATTCGCGATCGCTTTCGTGCACGTGATCGAAAATGTCGCCGATCACGGTCTTGAGCAGCGCCGGTTGAAGGACGCCGTCCGCCCAGTTGTTGACGAAGCGGGCGAGATGGCGGGCCTTGTCGCCGCCGAACAATGCCGGCGCGTCCGGATAGGCGTCTTCGAGATAGGTGGCGATGGCCCAGGAATCGGCGATGGCGCGGCCTTCGTCGATCAGCACTGGGACCTTGTCCTGGCCGGAAAAGGCGATGTTCGGCTTTTCGACGAACCGCCATGGTCGGGTATCGACGTCGAGACCCTTGTGGGCGAGCGCCATGCGGACGCGCCAGCAATAGGGACTGAAACGCCGGTCCTCCTCCGCGCCGGCCAATTCGTACAACACGCGCGTCATGCTTCCTCCCTCAAGACAAGACGTCGTTTTATCGCATCTTAACCGGGCGCGGCGGGTGGCGGCCAGAGTCGCGGCCCAAAAAAACCGCCATTTTCCGCTCCGGCGTTAACGTAAAACACACCTTGATGGCGGGGTTTTCCCGATCGATAAAAAAACCGGCGACCGCTGGGAGGCGATCGCCGGTGACTCGGTAGACATTCCGCTTCGTCAACGCCCCGGAATACCAGGGCTCAATTCTGTCGGCCATGGCGGGGGAACCGATGGCCGGGTTGGCTTCCCTGGAAGCGGCCCGTCAGGGGGACGATGGGCCGCCCAGGTGGGCGTGAGCTCTGCGACCTTATCTTCCCGGCCATGACCCGAGGTCCCACTGCGGCCAGGCAGCGCGGTCTTCAAGCAAAAGCGGTCCGTCTTTCTTTCAGTACCCGTCAGCCCGCCCGGGCGTCGCGCGGCGGAGGGGGGATACGCCACTCGTCCCGAACGAGCCAACGAAGTACTCTACCGTGTAGAATGATGGCCGGGTAATGCGGCGCTAAAGGGACTGAATCAAGGCATTTTTACGGCGTCGGCGATGTCGGGACGGCGCTCTTGGGATGTTGCAACATACTGTTTTAAAACGCGGTTCCAATCCACCCGCTGGCTGGAGCGAAGACGGAAGGCGGCGCGGAAACGGAGCTGCGATCGACCCCCGCCGCGGCGGTGAGCGATGATCGCTGCGCGATCGGATAGCGCGATCAGCGATAGCGCTCGCGGCGACCGGCGGCTTGATCCTGGCGCGCAAGCGCTGAACGGCCCGGGCGCGCGGCGAAACGATGGCAAGGAGAGGCAGATGGTCGGCAAATTAGGTCCGCAGGAGCGCCGCTCGGCCCTCGCCGAGCTTCCCGGCTGGCGCGTCGTCGAGGGGCGCGACGCGATCGCGAAGAGTTTCCGCTTCGCCGATTTCAACGCCGCCTTCGGTTTCATGACCCGGGTGGCGCTAATGGCGGAGAAGATGGATCACCACCCGGAATGGTTCAATGTCTACAACCGGGTGGAGATCACGCTCGCGACCCACGAGGCGGGCGGCGTCACCGAACGTGACGTCCGCCTCGCTCGTTTTATCGACGGGGTCGCCTGAGGCAGGCTTGTCGTCGGGTGATCAGCGCCCGCTTACTTCGCGGTCAAGCGCACGCCGCCGTCGAGACGGATGACCTCGCCGTTCAGCATGGCGTTTTCGCAGATATGGCGCGCGAGCTTGGCGTATTCCTCCGGCTCGCCGAGGCGCTTCGGAAACAGTGTCGAGGCGATCAGGGCGGCATGGGCCGCCTCGGGCAGACCATGGAGCATCGGCGTCGAGAACAGCCCTGGCGCGATGGTCATGACGCGAATGCCGGTCGAGGCGAATTCGCGCGCGAGCGGCAGGGTCATCGAGACCACGCCGCCCTTGGAGGCGGAATAGGCCGGCTGCCCGATCTGGCCGTCGAAGGCGGCGACCGAGGCGGTCGAGACGATCACGCCGCGCTCGTTGTCGGCCAAGGCCGGCGCGGTTTGCATCCGTGCCGCGGCCAGCCGGATCATATTGAAGGTGCCGATCAGGTTGATGTTGATGACGCGGCTGAAGACCTCGAGCTTCATCGGTCCGTCGCGGCCGACCGCCCGGGCCGGCGTGCCGACGCCGGCGCAATTGACCAGGACGCGGGCGACGCCGTGCTTGGCCTCGGCGGCGGCGATGGCTGCTTCGGCCGATTCCGCGCTGGCGACGTCGCAGACGAGACCGATGCCGCCGATCTCGGCCGCGGTCTTCTCGACCAGGTCGCGATTGACGTCGAGCAGCGCGCAGCGCGCACCGGCCGCGGTGAGCGCCCGGGCGGTGGCGGCGCCAAGGCCCGACGCGCCGCCCGTGATGAGTGCGGAAACGCCCTTGAGATCCATGATTTTCTCCTTAGTTCAGCGGTTTGAAATGCGGCTTTGGATTAACTCTGGCGGACCGTGATGACGGCCTTGCCGGTGACCTTGCGATCGATCAAGGCCTGCAGCGCCTCCGGCGCGCCTTCGAGCGGCCAGGTTGCCGAGACGTGCGGCTTGATCTTGCCTTCGGCGACCAAGTCGAGAAGGGTGCGGAAATTGGCGCGGCTCTTTTCCGGCTCGTGCACGGTGAAGGAACCCCAATAGACGCCGACCACCGAGAAGCCCTTGATCAGAAGCAGGTTCGCCGGCGCCTGCGGGATGCGGCCGGACGCGAATCCGATGACCAACAGCCGACCCTTCCAGGCGGTGCAGCGGAGCGACTGGTCGAACACGTCGCCGCCGACCGGGTCGTAGACAACATCGGCGCCGGCGTCACCCGTGATTTCCTTCACCCGATCGCGGATGTTTTCGGTGCGATAGTTGATCAGCGCCTCGGCGCCGTATTGCCGCGCCGTTTCGAGCTTCTCCGCCGAGCCGGCGGTGGCGATCACGCGGGCGCCGAGAAGCTTGCCGACCTCGACCGCCGAAATCCCGACGCCGCCGCCCGCGCCATGCACGAGGAGCCATTCGCCCGGCTTGAGCTGACCGCGATCGACGAGGGCGTGGTAGGTCGTGCCATAAGTCACCGGGAAGGCTGCCGCCGAGACGAAATCCATCGAATCGGGAATGACATAGACCGAGGCCTCGGCGGCCGCGCATTGCTCCGCGAAACCGCCCGTGCCGGTCGTGGCCATGACCCGGTCGCCGACCTTGACGGTGGTCACCTTGGGCCCGATCTCGGTGATGATGCCGCCCACTTCCATGCCGGGTGTGAAGGGGAATGGCGGCTTGTTTTGGTAGGCGCCGGTGATGATCAACGTGTCGGGAAAGTTGACCCCGGCGGCATGGATCGCGATCCGGACATCCGTCGGTCCGAGCTGCGGCGGCGCGATATCCTCGACCACCAGCGAAGACGGCGGCCCGAATTGTTTGCAAAGCACGGCTTTCATGGTTTTCTCCTCCCCTCGGCTGAGCGCCGCCAGGGCGCCGGATAGCGTGTGCGTGATAGCGTGAAGGCCGCTTGCCGTCAAACGGGGGCTTGGCGGCGCCAGCGCGGAGGAGAGGAGGACAGCGGATGCGGGGCTATTTTGCCATCGGCGCGGAGCGGATTTCCAAGCCAGTAAATGCAGGAAACCTGTTCCGCTCGGCACATGCCTTCGGGGCGGCCTTCGTTTTGACCATCGCGGCCGAAAGCCGGGTCGAGCGCGCGCCCTCCGATACCAGCCATACGCCGGAGCATGTGCCCTGGTACCATTACGACCGGGTGGCGGATCTCGATCTCCCCGGCGGCTGCCGCTTGGTCGGGGTGGAATTCCTGCCCGAGGCCGAGGACTTGCCGAGCTTCCCCCACCCCCAGCGCGCGGCCTATGTCTTCGGCCCGGAGCGCGGCGTGTTGTCGCCGGAGCTTTTGGCCCGATGCGACCATGTGGTGCGCATTCCGACCAGGTTTTGCGTCAATCTCGCGGTTGCCGGCTCGATCGTCATGTACGACCGGCTGATCGCCTATGGCCGCTTCCCCGAGCGGCCCTTGTCCTCGACGGCCAAGCCCGAGCCGGTGCCGCCGCACCGCCACGGCTCGCCCCTGCGGCGTTCTCGCGCGTGACGGACGGCCCAAGGTGGGTTAGAAAGGGCCGATCTGAGCACCCATGGTGAGGTCATGTTGAGAGCGACTCGTTTTCTCTTCGCCGGACTGCTTGCCGCGGCCTTGGTGCCGACGGCGGCGATCGCCCGTGAACAGCCCAAGTCGATCGGCAGCTTCCAGGCCTGGGCGGCCTATACGATAGGACCGCCGCAAAAACGGACCTGCTACATCGTCGGTCGGCCCGTCCGGAGCGAGCCCGAGGTGAAGCGCGGCGACGTTTACATCCTGATTAGTGACCAGGTCGGCGATAAGGCCATGAACCAGATCAGCGTCAATGCCGGCTATCCCTATCGCAAGGACTCTAAGGTCGCGGTGGCGATCGGCAGCGCCACCTTCACGTTGGCCACCGTCGATAAGCCGGGCTATCAGGACACCGCCTGGGCGTTGGACGATCAGACCCGGACCGGCTTGATCGCGGCGATGAGAAAAGGCTCGTCGATGACCGTCAAGGGAGAGCCCGCGCGCGGTGTCGGCACCACCGACACCTATTCTCTCGACGGCATCACCAAGGCCTTGCAGACCATCGCCCACGCCTGCCGGTAGATGATCGAAGGTCGAAGGGCCCTATGAGCCTTGAGCAGAACCTAGCCGCCGCTCCGCCGCCGGTTTCCGGCGAGGGGGCGGAGCCGGGCCGCAACCTGATCGGCTTGACCCGACCCGAGCTCGCGGCGGCCCTGGTGAGCCTCGGCGAGCGCGAGGCCAGCGCGCCGATGCGGGCCCGCCAGCTCTGGCATTGGCTCTATTACCGCGGCGCGCGCGGCTTCGCCGAGATGACCACGCTCGCGAAGGCGACCCGGGGGCGTCTTGAGGAAAACTTCGTCATTCGCCGTCCCGAGGTGGCGCGCGCCCTTGAGAGCGCCGACGGCACCCGCAAGTGGCTGGTGCGCTTTGCCGACGGACAGGAAGTCGAGACCGTCCACATTCCGGAGGCGGATCGCGGCGCGCTCTGCGTCTCGTCCCAGGTCGGCTGCACCCTGACCTGCGCCTTCTGCCACACCGGAACCCAGAAGCTGGTCCGCAACGTGACCGCGGCCGAGATCGTCGGCCAGATCCTGATCGCGCGCGACGCGCTCGGCGAATGGCCGACGCCGAAGAGCGGGCGCATGCTCTCGAACATCGTGATGATGGGCATGGGCGAGCCGTTGCTGAACTACGACAATGTCGCCAAGGCCCTTGCCATCGCCATGGACGGCGAGGGCATCGCGCTGTCGCGCCGGCGCATCACGCTGTCCACCGCCGGCATCGTGCCGATGATCGAGCGCTGCGGCCGCGAACTCGGCGTCAATCTCGCCATCAGCCTGCACGCGGTAACCGACGAACTGCGCGACCGGATCGTGCCGATCAACCGCAAATATCCGCTGAAGGAGCTGCTCGCCGCGGCGCGCGCCTATCCCGGCGCCAACAATGCCCGGCGCATCACCGTCGAATATGGCATGCTGTACGGCGTGAACGACAGTCCGGCGGACGCCCGGGCGCTGACGCGGCTGTTGCGCGGCATTCCGGCCAAGGTCAACCTGATCCCGTTCAATCCCTGGCCCGGCGCGCCCTACGGCTGCTCGAGCCCGGCGGCGATCAAGGCTTTCGCCGAGATCATCAACGCCGCCGGCTATTCGGCCCCGGTCCGAATCTCGCGCGGCCAGGATATCCTGGCCGCCTGCGGCCAGCTCAAATCGGCGAGCCAGCGGCTGTCGCGCCGCGCCGTCCGCGAGACGGCGGCGGACGGCACGCCGAGCGCGGCGTGACCCGCCGCTGACCGCGGAACCCTCGCCCGCGGCGAACCGCACGTCCGCCGGCGAGCGGACGCGCTCGGTCCATCTCGGCATTTTCGGCCGCAGTCCGCCCTTCACCGGGCGGCAGTGGAAGGTGTTCGGCATTGCGGTCAGCGCGCATTTCTTCGACGTCTACGACGAGGCGCTGCTCAGTCTCGCGCTGCGCCAGATTCAGCGCGGGCTCGCCATCGCCGGCGCCGATCTCGGCTTCGTCCTGTCGTTCATCCGCATGGGCTATCTCGGGGCGCTGCTGATCACACCCTTCGCCGACGTTTTCGGCCGCCGCCGCATGCTGCTCTACACCATCGTCGGCTACACGCTGTTCACGCTCTTGAGCGCGGTCGCGCCCGATACCGCGACCTTCGTCGCGGCCCAGGTGCTCGCCCGCGCCTGCGCCGGGGCCGAGGTCGTGGTCGCCGTCGTCATCGTCGCGGAAGAGGTCACGGCCGGGGTGCGCGGCTGGGCGATCGGGCTTCTCGGCGCGCTGGCCGGCATGGGCTACGGCTTGGCGTCGCTGGTTTTCGGCATGATCGACGTCGTGCCTTACGGCTGGCGCGGGCTCTATGCCCTGGCCGTGGTGCCGCTCGCGCTCATCATCCCGATCCGCCGCCTGCTGCCGGAAAGCCGACGCTTCGAGGCGCACGATCTCGCGGCGCGGCGGCGCCACGTGCTGGCGCCCCTGCGGGCGCTGCTCCGCGCCTATCCCGGCCGGCTCGCGATCATCGCCGCGGTGGCCTTCCTCGGCGCCTTGGGCTCGACCGTCGCCAACGTCTTTTTCCCGAAATTTCTTCAGGAGTTCCACCACTGGACGCCGGCCCGGGTGTCGATCCTCTATGTTATCGGCGGCGCGGTC
>JAJYTL010000127.1 GCA_021793055.1 Pseudomonadota bacterium | reverse complement strand
GAGAGCGACAAAACCGCTTGATTTTCAGCGGCTAGCGGCTAGGATTGGTGTTGTAGGAGTGAAGGGCACGTAGTAAGCAGGTCGCTCGGTCGCTCCCTGCCGCTGTGTCGCCCTACCGGCGGTTCGTCGAAAGGTTGTCAATGGCCCGCTTGCGCATGTCGTCAAAACATGGATTCGTGCGCGGCGGTCGCACGGCAGCGGCGCGCGATTATCAAGAGCGCGACGGCAAGTATGTGAAGACCGGCGCTCGCGAGCGGGACGCGACGCCGGCCACCAGGACGGCCGCCTACCAGGCCCGCGAGGGCGCGTTCGCCGAGCGGAACGCCGCAGCGCGCGACGGCGCCAGTCCGGCCGCCGACTACCAGGCCCGCCAGGGCGACGGCACGCCGGCCGGCAAATGGGAAACGCGGGGCGATCTTTTGCACGTCGGCGTGACGATGCCGACCGGCGCGAAAGCCGAATGGCGCGACACGCATGAATTCTGGCAAGCTGTGGAGGCTAACGAACGGGCGATGGCCGAGGCCCGGCCGGAGTTCCGCGCGAATTCTGCCGCCGTGGCGGAGTTCCGCCGGACCAATACCATAGCCGAGGAAGGGCGCCTTGCCGTCGCGCCGCTGTCCAAGGACGGCAAGCCCATCAAGGGCAAAGCCCTGGCAGCATGGGCGCGGCAGGAGATAGCCGCGTTCAAGGCCACCGAGCACGGCCAGGCCCTCGCCGCTGGCGGCTTGGTTATCAAGCCCGAAATAGAACACAACGCGAAGACAGGCCGCGACACACTCTATTTTCGCGCGCAATCCAAGGCCGAATGGATGGCTGAAAGCTCAGTCGGTATGAAGGGGCATTTCAGCTTGTCGAACCGGCTCACGCCGGAGGAAGCGGTTGCCGTCACAGATAGATTCCGTGCCCGCCTGGCCGAGCAAGGTCTATGGAGTTCTACGGCAATCCACTGGAAAACGGATCAGCACCACTTCCATTTCATGACCAATCTGCGGGAAATCCAGCCAGACGGCACATTCGCCAAGGGCCGCGCCGCCGTCTTTCGCGACCCGAAGAAGCTGGCCGCCTGGGAGCGCGAAAACCGCGCATTCGTCGCCCAGGTGCAGAACGAAATTCTCGCCGCGAGAGGCGAGGAGCCCCACGTTGAATTTCGGTCGGATCGTGAGCTAGCGGGCGAAGAGATCGACCACGACGCCGAGGATATCGCCGTCCGCGTCATCCATGACGCCCGCCGGACCCGCATCGACGAAATCCGCCGCGAGCGCCTGGACCGCGCCATCGCTGACCCGGCCAGCGTGCGGGAGGAGTTTTCCCGTGCCCATGCCACCTTCTCGAAAGAGGAAGTGGCGGATTGGATGACGCCGAGCGACGCCAGCCCCGAGGAAGTCGCGTTGGTGGTGGACCGGGTGTTTTCCGACCCGGAAATGGTGGCCGTGGGCGAGGACATGCACGGCCGGGACGCCTACAGCACCCGCGATTACTTGGCCGCCGAGCAGCGTCTTACCGACAATTTGGACGAACTGGCCGGAGCCCAGCGCGTCAAAATTACTCCCGACCACATCGAAGAGGTTTTGTCGCGGCCGGAATACCGCCGGGCCTCCGACGAGCAGCGGGCCGCCGTCCGCGCCCTGGCCGGCGGCGCCGGCCTGGTCAACGTAGTCGGCCGGGCGGGCGTCGGAAAAACGACCCTGCTTCGCCCGGCCGTTGTGGCCGCCCAGGAAAGCGGTCATCGCGTGTTGGGCATGTCGCAGTACGGGAACCAGGCGAAGAAGCTAGGGCGCGAAACTGGCATCGAATCCAAGACGGTCCGCGCCCGCCTGGAGGCGTGGCGGCAGCTTGACGAAATCCATACCATGCTGCGGACCGGCCGCCTGACCGAGAAAGAGCGGCAAAAAATCACCTCCGATTTGGAGAAATCGAAGGCCAGCAAGGCGGGGTGGGCACAAGCCGACGTGCGCGACAAGGAAGGGATGCTGCGAACTGGCCGCGTGTCGGCCAAGCACCGCCGTTTCCTTGAAGGACGGGCGCAAAAGCTGGCCGGCGACCGGATCAAGACCGGCGATATCTATGTGCTGGACGAGGCCGGCCTAACCGGCACGCGCGACGGCGCCGAAATCGCGGAGCGCATCAACAAGGCCGGCGCCGCCCTTTGGCAAGTCGGCGACGACCGCCAGAATCGAAGCCTCGACGCGGGCGAGCCGTTCCGCGCATCGATCCATCGCCATGGCGCCGCCAAGGTCACCACCATTCGCCGCCAGCGGCGCGACGCCATCGACGCGGAAATGGCGCGCTCCGGTGCCGACCTGGAGACGGCCGCCGCCAGGGTGGCCGCCATGTCGGCTGAGGAGCGCGCCGCCCTGGTGGCCGGCGACGAGGCGGCAAAGCCGGGCTGGCAAGCCGAGGCCACAATGAAGCTGGCCGAGGGCGAGACGGTGGAGGGGGTGAAGGACTACATGCGCGCGCGGCTGTTCGACTGGACAGAGACCCGCGACGAGGCGCTTGCGCAGATCGCCGGCCAGGTGGTGGCCGATATCAGGAACGGGGTGGCAGCGTCCGAAACGCTGGCGATCCTACCGACCAACAAGGACACCCGGACGGTCAATCTCACCATCAAGGCCGCCCTTCGGGAAGGGCAGGCCGTCCCCGAAGAAGCCGGCATCGCGGTGGACACGGAGAGCAACGAGGGGACGGCTCTTGGCGAGGAGCGTTTCCACGTCGGCGACCGGCTCGCGTTTCTCCGAAACGAAAACCGGGGCGATCTGGTCCGCAACGCCGACGACACCCCAGACGCAGAGAAGGGCGTCAGGAACGGCGAGCGGGGAACCGTCGAAGAGATCACCGAAGCTGGCGAAATCGTTGTCCGCCTCGACCGGGTGGACCGCGACGACCTCGGCCGGGTAGTGGTGTTCGACCCGGCCGAATATCGGGCCGTCGCCCTCGGGTGGGCGATAACCGCCACGAAGTCGCAAGGTGAGAGCGTGGAGGCCGAGGGCGCCCAGCCGGGCGGCCGGGTGTACGCCCTCCTCGACGAGACATGCGACGAGGCGAAAGCATATGTTGCCGCCTCGCGCCACACCCGCCAATTGCGGCTATACGCCGACCGCGAAACGTTCCCCGAGGACCAGGCGCTTTTCCGCACTGTGGAGCGCGGCGCCGGCAAGACCATGGCTGCCGACCTCGACGTTGCCGAGGCCGACCGCCCGTCCCGCGACCGGGTGGCCGCGCTGGTGCGGGCCAGGACCGAGTCGACGGGGCTTTACAAGAAGATTCACGCCGAGGCCGGCCGCCGGGAGGTGTGGAATCACCCCGACTGGCCGGCCTATGAATCCAGCCGCGAGGCCATCAAGGCCGCCGCCCAGCCTATCGCCGCCGACATCGAAGCGCACCGGGAATGGCTGGACCTGGCGAAAATCACCGTCCCAAGCGTAGAAGTAGACGCCGGCTTGCGCCACCGCACCGTGTCCCTCGGCGAAGAAAAATTGCGCGAGCGCATGCGGGCCTATGCCCAGCAGACGGCCGCCGTCCGCGACGAGTGGAATCGGCTAAAATCCGAAGCCGGGTCAACCGTCCGGGCCGCCGAGCACCCTGACTATCCAGCCTACGACGCCGCCCGACAGGCTCGCGACGCCGAGGCCGCCGAGATCGCCCAAGACCCACGATTCCGAAAATTCACACGCGAAACGGGTGTGCCGGCGGCAACGATCCTGGCGCACGCCAAGGCGCACGCCGACCAGGTGGCCGAGACCGAGCGGGTGGCCGCGCTGTCGCCCCGCGACCGGCAATTTCACGACCTGGTGACCGAGTATCGGGAAGCGCGCCAGGCCGTCAACGGCATACAAGCCGACATCAAGCAGCAGGAACAGGCCGTGGCGAAGGCCGCCGCAGAGGCGGCCAAGGCCCAAACGGCCGACCAGGTGGAGCCGCCGGCAGTTGAGGAAAAGGCCCCCGACCAGGTGGCCGAGCCGTCGCCCGAGGCCCCGCCGGTGGTGGTCCCCGGCCTGGCCGAAGTCGGGGAATGGGTGGTTGTCGCGGACGGCCGGGGGCGCGGCTACACCGGCACCGTCACGCAGATCGACGGTGACACCGTGGCAATTGCCGCCGACGACGGCACCCGGCGCGAAGCCTCGCGCACCGAACACGTCTTCTATCACCGCAAGCAGGAACAGGAGGAACCCCATGTCGAACCAAGCGAACCAGCCGGCAGCCGCGCCCTCGGCTTGTCCGACGCCGTACACGAGTTTGACCATCCAGAGCTTGGCCGTGAGTCGCCGGCCGCCGACCTCGATAGCCTGCACACGCTGTCACCTCTCGATTTGGCTGGCGACCGAGAAGGACGTGAGGGCCTGGTGCCGAGTGGTGAACGCAATCACTTGGAACTCGCAGAGCCCGGCCGACGTGGTGACGATCTGCGACGGCTTGATGATCGGGCCAAAACCGCAGAGCTAGACCGGCCTGCCGCCCCCAGGCCATGGGCGGAGATCGACGGATGGGCGCGGGCGAACCCGGCCTATGACCCTGCCGACCTCCCCCATCTCCTCGACGATGAGGACCGATTCGAGGTAGCAGAGCCCGAGCCCGAGCCGCCGACTCGTGAGGAGTTGCGGGGCGAGCTTGCCGACGCCCAACGTCGGCAAGACGCTCTGGCGGCCAAGGTGCAGGCGGCGGCCGACCGCTACGACCCGGATTGGCGCGAGGATATCCTACACGACGACGGCAGGGACGACCTGGCGGCCGAGCGCGCCGATTGGCGCGCGACGGCCATTCGCGACGGCGAGCAGGGTGAACTTTCGCCCGTGGCCGCCGAGCTGGCCGCCCAGAAAATCGACCTCGACCGGTTGGCCCTCGACGCCGCCCGCCATGAAATCACGGTGACGGTCGAACGCTATCAGGAGGCTCGCGCGCGCGGCCTGAATGCCGGCGCCGACCGGTACGCGGCCGACATCATGGCCGGCACGGCGGCCGACCGGAAGGCCGGCAGCGGAAAATTGATGACGCAAGCCGTGTTGCGGTCCGGGCTGGATTGGAAAGAACTGCGGGCCGCCGCCGACCGGCACGCCGTGCGCGTCGCGCCGGCCGCCGTCCGCGACGCCCTCCCCGACGCCCGGAAGTTCATCGATGCCCGCCGGCAGGCTTTTCGCCAGCAGGCCGAGGCCGCCAAGACCGAGGGCGTCGATTTCAAGGACGCCCGCGCGCAGCCCGAGGTGTTGCGGGCTTACCGCGCGGCCGATGCCGCAGCCGCCAAGCTGGCAAAGCGGGACAGTGCCGCCGAGGCCCTGACCTGGTGGCAGGACCGCGAGCGCGCCCAGGCCGGCGACCGCGCTCCGAAGCCTGTCACAGCCGAGCACATGGAGGAGGGGGCCGCCCGCCACCATGCCGACATGGATTTGATTACTTGGCGGGCGACCCCGGACGCCCAGAAGCGCGAGGCAGCAGCCGCCCGAATCGTCGGGCGCCTCGACGCGGACCGCCACGCCGTGGGGCAGGCTCCGGCCGATTTGCGCCCCGCCCTGCCCGCCGCCCGCGATTACCTGGACGCCCGCCGGCAGGCTTTCCGCCAGCAGGGCGAGGCCGCCAAGGCGGCGGCCGTCGAGTTCCGCGACGCCCGCCGCCTGCCGGAGATCGACCAAGCGCACCGGGTGGCCGATGCCAAGGCCGCCGACCTGGTGGCCCATGGCCCCGGACGTGCCGGCGAAGCCTTGACCTGGTGGCAGGACCGGGAGGACCAGCAGCGGGCCGCCCGTGCCCCGCAGCCGCCGGCCGACAAGGCCCAGGGCCTCGACGACCTGGCCGGGGCCTCGACTGCGACGACCGAGCGCAAGCGCGTCACGCTTGCCGACGCGCAGCGGGACGCCGACCGCCACGAACGCCGGCAGCCGGCCGAGCGGCAGGACCAGCGCCCGGCGGAGCCCGCGCGCCCGCAGGCCCCGCAGGCCGAGCAGCAGCAGGAAGCCGACCCGTGGGCGGCACAGCGCCAGCAGGCGGCCGACCGGGTGGCCGCATGGCGGCAGACAGCGCCCGCCATGCGGGGCGAACAATCAGCAGCGATCTACCGACAGATGCAACTTGAACACGATTTGCGGCAGCCGCCCGTGACGGCCGAGGCGATGCGCGATCAGGGCGGCGATATGGCGCAGTTGCGCCGAGAGGCGCACGATTACGCCACGGCGCAGGCCGCCGAGCAGCAACAACAACACACGCAATCTCATGGCATGCAGAGGTGAGCGATGAGCACACAGGATTTTGACCCTCTTTGCCCGAGCGCAAGCTCCGGCGTTCAGGCCGGAGATAGCGAGTTTTTCTAGGCAGGCGTCTGCTGCTGTTCAATGTACCGGCGGATGATGCTGATGGGCGCTCCGCCGCACGAAGCGGCAAAGTAGGACGGCGACCACAGCACGCCTTTCCAGTATCGCCGCACCAGGGCAGGATGGCGTTGCCGCATGAGGCGGCTGGAGACGCCCTTGAGGCTGTTCACCAGGGCCGACACAGACACCTTGGGCGGATAGTTCACCAGCAGGTGAACGTGGTCGTCTTCGCCGTCCATCTCCACCAACTCCGCCTCGAAGTCGGTGCAGACCGACGCGAAGATGTCGCGCATGTCATCCAGCATGGCCTTGGTGAAGACGCGGCGGCGGTATTTGGTCACGAAGACCAAATGGACATGCATGGCGAAAACGCAGTGCCGCCCACGGCGATAGTCGTTGTCTGTGCTCATAGGCCAAGTTATACTCGCGCCATGATCGCTCGTAAAGCCGCGCTGTTTCGCCTCTATCCGACGCCTGGGCAAGCCGCTCAGATGGCGCAGATCGCAGGCGCATGCCGGTTTGTCTACAATCTGGCCTTGGAGCAGCGCCGCGATTGGTGGCGGCAGTATCGCGCCGTCACCGGCGGCAACATCTCCTACGCCAGCCAGTGCCGTGAACTCACCGCCTTGCGGGCCGACGTCGAATGGCTGAAAGCCTGTCCCGTCCATACCCTGCAACAGGCGTTGAAGGATCTGGATCGCGCCTATCAGAACTTCTTCGCTGGCCGTGCCGCCTATCCGACGCCACGCAAGAAAGTCGTCAACGACGGTTTCCGCTTCCCGGACCCGATATCGTTGATCGTCAAGCGCACCGGCAAATCCTCGGGGCAGGTGAAACTGCCCAAGCTGGGGTGGGTGAAGCTGCGCGGCTGGCAGGCGCTGCCGGGGGAGATTTGCACCATCACCGTGTCGCGCCGGGCGGGGCAATGGTTTGCCGCCGTCCAGTGCGAGCGGGAAGTGGCAGAACCAAAACCCTCGACGCTGCCGACGGTCGGAATCGACATGGGCATTGCCGTGTTCGCCGCCCTGAGCGACGGCACCACCATCGCCCCGGCCAACCATGGCAAGAAGGCGCTTCGTGCTCTGCGCAAGGCTCAACGCGCCTTGGCCCGCAAGAAGCGCGGTTCCGCCAACCGCCGCAAGGCCATCCGGCGCGTTGCGAAAATTCAACAGCGGGTGGCGAATGCCCGCAAAGACTTCCTCCACAAACACAGTACGATCATCGCCCAGAACCACGGCGTGGTCGTTGTGGAGGCATTGGAGGTGCGGAACATGTCCGCATCGGCCAAAGGCTCGGCGGAACAGCCGGGCCGTCGGGTCAAGCAGAAAGCGGGGCTGAACCGCGCCATCCTGGATCAGGGATGGGGCATGTTCCGCGCCATGCTGGCCTACAAACTGGCGGATCGCGGCGGGCGACTGGTCGAAGTGTCAGCCGCTTACACCAGCCGGACTTGTCCGGTCTGCGGCTGCGTCGATGCCGCCAACCGCAAGACCCAAGCGGACTTCGTGTGCGTTGCCTGCGGCCATGCCGCCAACGCCGACACCAATGCCGCCATCAATATCCTACGGCGCGCGGACAGCGCGTTGAAGCCTGTGGAGGCACACCGCGTCAAGCGGCCCCGCGAAGCAGGAACCAGCCGGAGAAAAGCCGCATGAGTCCCATCGGTATCACCGGAACCTCCGTCCTTCAGGGCGGAGAGGATTTCAGGCAGGCGCCGCGCAACGCGAACGACTTGCGCTCCAACGCCTCGACTTGGCCGAGCGGCACGGCTTCCAGGCTCCTTATGCTACTCGCGTCTTATGCGCGAGAGTGAGCCAGACAAATTGATTAATCAATGCACCGTCGCCGCCGGGAGCAGCGGGCGGAAGCCGAGGAAAAAAAGCTCCTCTGGCGTGTGTTCGAACTCGCCGATATGAAAACGCAAGTCCGGGAGCCGGTAAATCCATCCGGCCAGCGCGCCATCGTCAAATATTTCCGCGACCTGAAACACGTACCGACCACAGGGTGAGCGGTATAAATCGCCAAGCGTGGCAATCTTATACTGTTTCATCGCCGCCGCCTCCTCACCAGCCGGGGCGTAGAACTCGCCCCGCGCCCCATGTCACCCCGTCGCCGATATCGACCGGCGACGCCGCGCC
>JAJYTL010000126.1 GCA_021793055.1 Pseudomonadota bacterium | reverse complement strand
GATCTGGGCGCGGCATTGGCGGACAGCGGCAGAAAGATCTGCTTCAAGGTCACGATGACGTCTTGCGGGTCGTTCGGCCGGATTTTCGCGCTGCCGCGCGAGAGAATAATATAGTAGCCGCCGAGCGTACGGATCGGGTCGGAAACTTGGTTTGCCGGCAATTGACGGAGCACGCGCGCGACCTGCGGCGGCAAGGTATCGGGCGTCACCCAGCCGAGGTCGCCGCCTTTCGAGGCGTTGTTGGCCTGGCTGAACTGGCGCGCGACGGCGCCGAAATCGGCACCTTTGCGGAGTTCGGCGACAAGTTGTGCCGCCGCCTTCTTCACCGCCTCGTACTGGCCCGGCCGGTCGGCGGCGAGGAATATTTCCGAAACATTGTAGCGCGTTGCGTTGCGTTCCGCCTTGAGCTTATCGAGCGCCCGCTTCACTTCCTGATCGCCGATATGGATACTCGGCCCGATCTTCTGCCGCACCACGCGCGACCAGGCGATCTCGGCCTTGAGCTGCGCAGCGAGCGCGCCTTCGGGCACCCCTTTGGCCGCCAGGAACTCCTTCAAATGGCCGGCCGGCACGTTGTTTTGCTTGGCGATGATGGCGAGGGCCTTGTCGAGGTCGGACTTGCTGACGACGATATGAAGGCGCGTCGCCTCCTGCATCTGAAGCTTCTCGTTGATCAGGGCGTTCAACACCTGGGGCCGCAGGCTAGCGCGATTTTGCGGCGTGTCCGGCTGGCCGGTGGCGCTCAGCGCCAGCGCCAGGCGCTGGTCGAGATCGTAACTCGAGACCACTTGGTCGTTGACGATCGCGACGATGCGCTCGACCGTCTGCGCCGCGGCCGGCGGCGGAACGGCGGTCACGAGCGCAGCGATGAGCAAGAACGGGTAAAAGAACGCTTTCATGATGCCTGTCGAATCGTTGTCATCCGGGAGCAAGGCCGCGGCCAGCGCTTGGGTTCCCGCTCGCGCCGCCGGAGCCCGCCCTCTTTCGTGGCCGGCTACCTTAAGGGCTTCCGCGAGTCAAAGAAAGGTCATCCGAAATGGGCCAATTTGACGCGGACCGTGAACGAGGTCGAGGGCGGCAGGTTGCGGAACAGGATATTGGATCGGCTGTAGATCAGGCTGAGATGGAGGCATTCGTCGTTATAGCGCAGCTGGACGTTGGTCGTGAGGGTGTTGTCGGAGCTGCCGAACGCATGCTCCCAGTCGGCCACCAGCTGCCAGCGGCGGGTGATCTGGGACATGCTGGAGATCCCGATCTGGCGTCGCACGCCATATTCGGAGATCGCGGCCTGGGACGATAAGTTGGTGTAATAAACTCCGAATTTCTGGTACGGCGGGCCGAAGTTGAGATACAGCTCGTTGGCGTTGACGCCCAGTTCGCGGGAGTTCAGCCGGAACCGGTCGGTGATCTCGAATAGTGCCGACGGCTCGAACATCACGCGGCCGACGTAATCGGAGAGCTTTTTGTCGAGGCCGCTTCCCCGCGGGAAGGCGCCGGGGGAGGTCTCGGCCGATTGTCCGAACAGGGCGTCGGCATAGGCGCCGCCCGAGTTGAACACCGCGGCGTGCAGGCCGTAGGCGGCGCGCGTGCCGCCCGGAACCCGGTCGAGCCCGGGATAGGGATCGCTCGAGAACAGATTGAGGTCGTTGAACTGGAAGTTCTGGCTGTCCTCGTTCGGCAGATTGGCGGGGTTGCCGCCGTTCGGCATCGTCGTCACCATGAGGATCGGCTCGATCATTTCGGTCATGCCGCCGGCCTCACGGATCAGCGGATAGCGCCAATGGACGGTCGCGCTCGGATCGACCCGGTGGGCGAGGCCGCTGTAGGGGAAGTCGACGATGCCGGCGCCGGTGGAATAATTGCCTGCGGTGACCGAATAGACGTCGCTTCGCAGCGCCGCTTTGACGCGGAAGACGCTGCCCCCTGCGGTCACGAAGGGCAGAGTCCAGGCGGCAGTGGTCGAGAGCCGTCGGGTGTCGAGGCCTTGGGTGCGGTAGATCGAGAGCGCGTTGGCGTCGAAACTGAAGTAGCCGTCGCGACCGGGAACGCCGGCATAGGCGTAGTCGAGCGCCGGCAAAACATAGGGCAGCACGCCGGCGCTATCGCCGGCGAGCAGGCCCTGGAAGGCATAGGCGTTGACGGCGGCGTAGTTGCGGCCGCTCTCGCCCTCGAGGAAGGCGCGTGACGTCAGGGTGTCGACGTTCGAGAAGCGGAATTGCTTGAGATAGGTCGGATCGCTGGCGCGGAAGATGTCAAAGCCGGTCCGCCACTGGTCGCTGAGGTTGAAGCGGCCGTAGCCCTGGACATGGCCGCGCCATTGCTGGCCCGAAAGCGCGTTGCCGTTGCTGTCCACGCGATTCGTGCGGGCCAGCGAGCCGTCGATGTCGTATTGGCCGTTGGCGGTGCGTTGCCGGATTTCGGCATTGAGCACCTCGCCGTCGCTCGAAGTGATGATCGGCGTCAGCGTCAGGTCCAGGCTCGGATTGATCGGGATGTAGAACGGCAGCCGGGTGACGAAGCCGAGCTGGCTGTCGCTCGAGAACGAAGGTACCAGAAACCCGGTCTTGCGCTTCACCGTCGGGTCGGGCTCGCGAAGATAGGGCGTGTACAAGACCGGCACGCCGAATACATCGAAGAAGGCGTTATGAAAGGTGATCTCGTGGGTGTCTTCGTTGTGGACGATGCTTTCGGCCTTGATCTGCCACAACGGGGGCTCGTCGGGGTGCAGCGCGCAGACGTCGCAGGCGGTATAGACCGCATGCGAAAACACCGTCTTGACGCCATTGGTGCGCACCGCGCTGTAGGCGGCAGCGCGGGAATTGTCGGGGAACAGGATGCGGGCGTCGCGGACGAAGCCGTCGCGCATGCGATCGGTGAGCTCGACATATTGCGCGAACAGCACGTTGCCGTTTTCTTCGAGCAGGCGAACATGGCCGCGTGCGGTCACTTTGCCGGTGCTCTGATCGTAGACGATGCTATCGGCGAGTAGGATGCGTTTGCCCTGATCGAGCTCGACATGGCCCTGGGCCATCACCAGGTTGCGCGTGCGGTCGTAGCTGACCTGGTCGGCCTTGAGCAGCACCGGTTCGGCGCTCGAAAGGCGCGCCGTAGCGGCGCGCGCGCCGTCGCAACCCGCACCGAGCGCCAGTCCCGCGCCGACAAGGAGCGCCAGCGCCAAAGCTCGTGCCGTCTTCTTCCCCCCCGAGCGGGCCATGGATTAGGCGATCATCCGGGCGCCGCTGCGGTCGTGCGGAAGCGGCGCGGCGCCTTCGGCCCGCGCAAGGCGACATGAAGGGCGACGAAGCCGGTGGCGAGGGGGACGATATAGAGCAGCGCGATCAGCGGGTGAACTTCGACCGCGATCCGGGTGACGGCGACGAAAATCATCTGCTCCACCGCGGCGGCGATGGCGGCGATGGCGACGCGCTGGCTGCGGCCGCGGCGATTGAACTCGCCGCCGAGTACCGCCGCGAGCGCGATCAGCGCCAGGGCCGGGATTTGCAGCGGCAACGTAAGGCGCCGATGGGCTTCCACTACGAACTTCCAATAGGATTGTCGCGCGTAGGACGAATCCCCCGGCCACAGGAGTTGGCCGAGGAAGCGCTCGCTATCGTTGCGCCAGCGCTCGCCAGTCCGCTGTGCGTTTCCGCCGATATCGAAAATATCGCGTTTGAAATAGAGCAGCGAGAGCTCGTGGGTCTTCTCGTTCATCTCCTGGCGGTTGCCGTTTACCATGACCACGTGCGGCCCGTCCTTGGCGCGCACCAGGACGCCGCGTTCCGCCATGATGGTCACCATGTGATTCGGCCGGCGACTGTCGTAGATCAGGATCCCGTGTAATTCGCCGTTGCTGTCGCGCTGGCGAACATAGACCGTCAAGCCCTGGGCGACGTTGTTGAACTTGCCTTCCTGCAGCGAAAGATAGGCCGGATTGCTGCGGATGTCCCAGCGCAGGTCGTTGAAGGCGCGGCTACCCAGCGGCATCAGATAAAGAACCAGCGCGTAGGCGGCGACCGTGAGGCCGCCGCTCAGGATCAGCGCCGGTTTGATCAGGTCCAGCGTGCTGAGGCCGGATGACCACAAGACCACCAGCTCGAAATCGGCAACCAGCCGGCTATAGGCGTAAGCCGTGGCGATAAACGCGGCGCTCGGCAGCACCAGGCTCAGGATCTGCGGCAGCAGATCGATGCTCATGCGCAGGAAAATGCCGAAGACGCCGGCATTGGCGAGGATCTGGTTGGAAATGCGCAGGCTTTCGGTGAGCCAGGCGATGCCGGTAAGCGTGAAAACGACAAGCGCGGCTGGGCCAGCCAGCTGGCGCAATATATAGCGAGTGGGGAGCGGCATGGCTCGCCGAGTATAGCGAGGCCGATGCCGGACGCCAGCGCTTGATCTGCGGTCGTTCGGGCTTGGTCGGCCGTTCGGGCGGACTCCCTTGGGTTGGCTGGATGGGCCGCCGGCGGGCGGTTTCAACCTTTCTTTTCCGGCCCTTGACGGTAAGATGCCGGGGCATGCGCCGGGTGCCGCTCTCGGCTTCCTTATTCCACCCATGAGGGAAAGATGAAGATCGCGTTCCATGATCACGGGCCCCTGCCTTCCGGCGCTGTTGTGGTCGGCGTCCTGGCGCAAAAGCAGCTGTTGCCTTCGGCGCAGAAGCTCGACCGCACCACGCGAGGCGTGATCACCCGGGCAATCTCGGCGAGCCGGTTTTCCGGCGCCAAGGGGCAGTGTCTCGAAATTCTCGCACCGGCGCATATCTCGGCCAGCCGGCTCATCCTTTACGGTCTTGGCAAAGCGGCGAATTTGGACCTTCTCGGCTTCGAGGCCCTGGGCGGCGACCTGGTGCGCCGCCTCGCCAGCTCGGGTGAGACCGAGGTGACGTTCCTCTGCGATGCCGTGCCGGGGTCGAAAGTGCCGCTTGCCGACATGGCGGCCCATCTCGCGCTCGGCGCGCGCCTCGGCGGCTACCGCTTCGACAAATACCACACCAAGGTCAAGCCCGAGGCGAAGCCGAGCCTGCGCTCGGTCGCCGTCCAGGTGGCCGAGACGGCGGCGGCGCGGCAGGCCTTTCGGCCACTTGAGCAGCTCGCCGAAGGGGTGTTTTTCACCCGCGACCTGGTGACCGAGCCCGCCAACGTGATCTACCCGGAGAGCCTGGCCAAGGAATGCCGCAAGCTGGCGCAACTTGGCGTCAAGGTCGAGGTGCTGGGCGAGGCGCAGATGCGCAAGCTCGGCATGAACGCGCTTCTCGGCGTCGGCCAGGGCTCGGCGCGGGAGTCGCAGCTCGTGGTCATGCACTGGCAGGGCGGCAAGAAGAACGCGGCGCCGGTCGCCTTCGTCGGCAAGGGCGTCTGTTTCGACACCGGCGGCATCTCGCTCAAGCCCTCGCAGGGCATGGAGGAGATGAAATGGGATATGGGCGGCGCCGGCACCGTCATCGGTCTGCTGCGCGCGCTCGCCAAGCGGAAGGCCAAGGTGAACGCGATCGGCGTCGTCGGCTTGGTGGAGAACATGCCCTCCGGCACGGCGCAGCGCCCGGGCGACGTCGTGAGCTCCCTGTCCGGCCAGACCATCGAGGTCCTCAACACCGACGCCGAGGGCCGTCTCGTGCTGGCCGACGCCTTGTGGTACACCCAGGATCGGTTCAAGCCGCAATTCATGGTCGATCTCGCGACCCTCACCGGCGCGATCATCATCTCGCTCGGCCGCGAATATGCCGGCCTCTTTTCCAATGACGACAAGCTTGCCGAGCGGCTTGCCGCCGCCGGTACGGCTGAAGGCGAGCTGGTATGGCGGCTGCCGATGTCCGATAGCTACGACAAGCTGATGGATTCGCAAATCGCCGACATCCAGAACATCAGCAACGATCGCGGCGCCGGCTCGATCACCGCGGCGCAGTTCCTGAAGCGCTTCGTCAACGACTGCCCATGGGCGCATCTCGACATCGCCGGCACCGCCTGGAGCAAGAAGGACAAGGCGACGGTTCCGAAGGGCGCGACCGGATTCGGCGTGCGCCTTCTGAACCGCCTTGTGGCCGATTATTACGAGGGCAAGAACGGCGGGTGATCGCGCGCCGATGACCGATATCGCCTTTTATCATCTAGTGCGCCGCGGCGTCGACGAGACGCTGCCGGCGCTTCTCGAGAAGGTCTGGGACCGCGGTCTCAGGGCCGTCGTCCTCGCCGGTTCGCCGGAGCGGGTCGAGGCCCTCGACAGTCTGCTCTGGACCTACCGGCGCGAGAGTTTTCTGCCGCACGGCGCGCGGCGCGACGGTCACCTGGCCGAACAACCGATCTATCTCGCCGATGCTGAGGAAAACCCCAATGGCGCTGGCGTTCTCGTCACGCTCGACGGCGCCTCGCCCGAATTCGTTGCAGGCTTTTCGCGCTGTCTCGACCTTTTCGACGGCAACGATCCAGCGGCGCTGGCCGCCGCCCGGCAGCGCTGGAAGGCAGCTAAGGCCGCGGGCCACAAGCTCACTTATTGGCAGCAGAGCGAAAGCGGCCAATGGGAGGAGAAGAGCGCGGGCTGACGCGGTCGCCGCGGCCGCGACCGTGACGACCGTCGCGCCGCGGCGCTTGCCCGCCGATCCCTTGGAGAACCCGGGGGAACCGATTTGACCAGTGAGGAGACGCGCTTGATGTTTCACGTCGATTATCGGAACGGGGTCGCGACCCTGACCATGGCGCGGGCGCCGGTGAACGCGATGAGCGTCGAGTGGATCGCCGCCTTCCATCGCGAGCTCGACCGTCTCGCTGCGGCGTCTGACTGGCGCCTTCTGCACATCCGCAGCGCGCAGAAGATATTCTCGGCCGGTGCCGATCTCGCCGAGGTGCGCGCCCGCTTCGAGGGCACCGATGGCGAGCGCGAGATGGTCGCCTATGTCGAGAAGTTGCAGGCGCTTTTCGCCCGCGTCGAGGAGCTGCCGCAGATTACCGTCGCCGAGATCGGCGGCGCCGCCTTGGGCGGTGGCTTCGAGCTGACCCTGGCCTGCGATTTCCGCATCGCGGCGGCGGAGGCGAAGCTCGGCCTACCGGAGGTCAACCTCGGGCTCATTCCAGGCGCCGGCGGCACGCAGCGGCTTTCGCGTCTGGTCGGACTCGGCCTCGCGACCCGGCTCATCCTCGGCGCCGAAGTGGTGACGGGCTCGGAGGCGGCGGCATTCGGCATGGTGCAGTGGGCGGTGGCGCGGGATGCCTTGGCCGACGCGGCGCAGGCCCTGGTCGCGCGCCTCGCGAAGCCCTCGTCGGCGGCGCAAGGGGCGACCAAAGCTTGCATTCAGGGGGCGTACAAGCCGGGCGTCGATGGTTTCGCGGCGGAGCGGAAGGCGGTTGGCGCCATGATGGGCGTCGCCGATACGCAGGCGCGGGTGACGGCCTTTCTTGCCGGCCATCGCCATTAGCCCGGAGCCATGAATCCGGCGCCGCCGGTCCGGCGCGACGGCGGCAAAGCAGGACGGAAACATTCGGAAACATAAGGAGCATCGATATGCGCTTTGAAGGCAAGATCGCCGCGGTCTCGGGCGGCGCGTCCGGCATTGGCCGGGCGACGGTGATGGCGCTCGGCAAGGCCGGCGCTAAGGTCTTTTTCGGCGATATCGACAAGGCCAAGGGCGCCGACGTCGAAATGGAGGCGAAGGAGCAGGGCTTCGACGCCACCTACGTGCCGCTTGACATCACCGACGACGCCTCGATCGCCAAGTTCGCCGCCACCGCGACCGCCGGCGGCCGTTTCGACATCCTTGTCAATGCCGCGGGCTGGGATCGGATCGAGCCGTTCGTCGACAATACACCGGACTTCTGGAATCGCGTGGTGGCGATCAACTTCATGGGGCCGGTGAAGCTCACGCGCGCCTTCCTGCAGATCATGATCGAGGCGCGGGCCGGCAAGATTGTCAACGTGGCGAGCGACGCGGGCCGCGTCGGCTCGACCGGCGAGACCATTTATGCCGGCGCCAAGGGCGGCGTCATCGCCTTCACCAAGTCGTTGGCGCGCGAGATGGCGCGCTATCAGATCAACGTGAATTGCATCTGTCCCGGCCCGACCGACACGCCGTTGTTCCGGGCGCAGCCGGAGCGGATGCAGGAGGCCTTGGCCCGCGCCATCCCGTTCCGGCGCATCGGCAAGCCCGATGAGGTGGCGGACGGCATCCTGTTCTTCGCCAGTTCGCGTTCCGACTTCTGCACCGGCCAGGTGCTGAGCGTGAGCGGCGGCCTCACCATGGTGGACTGAGGGCGCGGCCAAGCCAGGGACAGGGACGCAAACGCAACGATAAAAAAAGGACCCTCCGGAGGAGAACGCTCATGCCTTTGCAGACCATGCTGACCCCGGGCCGCCGCCAGGAGATGGTGGCGGCCGGGCTGTGGCCGGATCGGCTTCTGCTCGACGATTTCGACCGGGTGGTGACGAGCGATCCGGAGCGTGTCGCCATCGTGCAGCGCAGCCCGGCGTCGGGCGCGCGGCTGGCGCTG
>JAJYTL010000125.1 GCA_021793055.1 Pseudomonadota bacterium | reverse complement strand
TTAAGCTTGTCTGGTATTACAACAACGCGCTCGGGCGACCGGCAAAAAAGAAGATTCTGGCGCGCATTAAGGCCTATCACGGAGTCACCGTCGCCACCGCCAGCCTTACCGGATTGCCCAACAACCACCGCGACTTCGACCTGCCGATCGCCAATATTCTGCACGCCGCCTGCCCGCATCACTACCGCTTCGCGCGGCCAGACGAGAACGAGGAGGCCTTTGCGGCCAGGCTCGCGGAGGAGCTCGACGCCCAGATCGTGGCTGAGGGCCCGGACACCGTGGCCGCCTTCATCGCCGAGCCGGTGATGGGCGCCGGCGGCGTCATCGTGCCGCCGAAGACCTATTTCGAAAAAATTCAGAAGGTGCTGAAAAAGCACGACGTCCTGTTAATCGCCGACGAAGTGATATGCGGCTTCGGGCGGACCGGAAACATGTTCGGCACGGAAACCTACGGACTCGTGCCGGACATCATGACCATGGCCAAGCAGCTGTCCTCGGGCTATGCGCCGATCTCCGCGACGGTGATCAACGAGAAAGTCTTTGACGCCCTGGTGCGCGAGAGCGAGAAGATCGGCGTTTTCGCCCACGGCTTCACCTATTCGGGACACCCGATGGCCGCGGCGGTCGCGCTTGAGACGCTCAAAATTTACGAAGAGCGCAACATCCTCGACCACGTGCGCGAAATCGCCCCCCATTTCGTGCGCCGGCGCGAAGCCCTGGCCCAGCATCCCCTGGTCGGCGAGACGCGCGGCGTCGGCCTCATCGGCGCGATCGAGCTCGTGCGTGACAAGGCGACCAAGGCCCCCTTCGACCCTGCCGCGGCGGTCGGCCCGCTCGCGGCCGAGATGATCCAGGACAATGGCCTCGTTCTGCGCGCGATGGGCGACAGCCTGGCGCTTTGCCCGCCGCTGATCATTACCCGCGCCGAGATCGACGAGATGTTCGACCGCCTCGAGCGGGGCCTTGAGCAGACCTTGGCCACCGTGAAAGAGCGAAGCCTGTTCTAGGCGGCGCATAAGCCGACGCGCCCTTGGGCGCGCGCAACAGGAATCGCAGGCCCGCCGGCCCGACCGCGGGCCGGAACTACCGCGTGCCCCATGCCGCGTCCGCGCGGCGCATACGATGGGTAAAGAAAATGCTGATCGGCGTTCCGAAGGAAATCAAAACCCACGAATACCGCGCCGGGATGACTCCGGCGGCGGTGCGCGAACTGACCCATCACGGCCATAAGGTCATGGTCGAGACCGCGCTCGGCGGCGGCATCGGCTGCAGCGACGGCGAATACCGCTCGGCCGGCGCCGAAATCGCTCCCGATGCTGCCTGCGTCTTCGCCGCCTCCAACATGGTGGTCAAGGTCAAGGAACCGCAACCGCCGGAAATCGCCATGTTGCGCCCGGGCCAGATTCTGTTCACCTATCTTCACCTCGCCGCGGACAAGGCACTGGCGGAGGGCCTGATGCGCTCGGGCGCGACCTGTATCGCCTACGAGACCGTAACCGACGCCCGCGGTGGCCTACCGCTGCTGGCGCCGATGAGCGAGGTCGCGGGACGCATGTCGGTTCAGGTCGGCGCCCACCACCTCGAAAAGGAATGTGGCGGCCGTGGCGTGCTGCTCGGCGGCGTGCCAGGCGTGATGCCGGCCAAAGTGGTGATTCTCGGCGGCGGCGTCTCCGGCACGCACGCGGCGCGGATGGCGGTGGGATTGCAAGCCCAGGTCACCGTGATCGACAAGTCGCTGCCCCGTCTGACCGAACTCGCGGCCGAGTTCGGCTCGAAGGTCCGAACCGTCTTCGCCACGGTGCACAACATCGAGGATGAAGTGCGCGGCGCCGATCTCGTCATCGGTGCGGTGCTGGTGCCGGGAGCCGCGGCGCCGAAGCTTGTAAGCCGCGATCTCGTCAAGCAGATGAACCCCGGCGCGGTGCTGGTGGACATCTCGATTGATCAGGGCGGCTGCTTCGCCACTAGCCACCCCACCACCCACGCCGATCCCACCTTCGTGGTCGACGACGTCGTGCACTATTGCGTCGCCAACATGCCGGGCGCGGTGGCCCGCACCTCGACCTTCGCGCTGAACAACGCCACCTTGCCCTATACCCTGGCCCTGGCCGAAAAGGGCTGGCGGCAGGCTCTGGCCGACGACGTGCATCTTCGCCATGGCTTGAACGTCCATGCCGGGCACATTACCCACGCCGCCGTAGCGCAAGACCTCGGCCTCAAGTTCAGCCCGTTCGAGGCCGTCAGCCACACCTGAACGACGCCCTGAATCACGCCCGCACGCGCCGGAACTGAACGCCGCTGCGATCGCTATCCCCGACCCCGCGCAATATCGTCTTCGCTTGGCGCAGTTTCCTCCATGCCGCCATCGCCTTTGTCCCGGCTCGACTTGTCGAGATAGGCAATCCGCCATCCCGGTCCGGCGCGGAACGTGCGGTCACCGGCGAAGGGACGAACTGCTCCTTCCGGCGACACGGCATAAAGCAGCACGCTCTCGTTGCTTTGCATCGCGGACATGTGCAGGAAGTCGAATTCCTCCGTCAACTTAGCGTGACGGATTTCGAATCCATGATCGAGAATCAGCGCTTCCAGCCGTTCGAGGGTTATATCTTCTTCGAAGAGAGGGCGGCCGGCCGGCTTGGTCGCACGCTCGGCCATATCGGCGATGCGCACATTGAAGACCTGCGCGGAACCGAACTCACTCGCGTAACGAAGGCAAGCCAAGGCGTTCAGCGGTGCCCGATGGGAAAGCGCAAGCAACAGGCCGATCCCAACCAAATCGAGATGCCGATCGGCATCGTCGGAGACGACCATACCGAGATAGGTGCGAAGCCTCGCCATGCGCACCCGGCGCAGGTTGTCCCACGAGGTATCGGCCACGATCACCTCGATATCGAGCTTCTTGAGGCTAAGCGCCAACGCCAGGGCAAAGGCATTTCCGCCAACCACCAGGCCCCCCCGCGCCTCCGGATCGGCAACCCCCATCCACGTCGCAAAAAGCCGGGCCGTAAGCCCTTGCAAGAAGACGGTCGCGACGATGACAGCGAAGGTAAGCTAAACCAGACTCTCCGCACCCTTCAGGCCCGTCCCGTCGAGCTGGAGCGCGAACAGCGCAGATACCGCAGCCGCGACAATGCCGCGCGGCGCGATCCACGACAGAACCGCTCGTTCCGCCCAGGAGAGCGGCGACCCGAGCGTCGCCGCCAGGACCGAAAGGGGACGCGCGACGAAAAGAATGAAACCGAGCAGAGTCGCGACGGAAAGCCAATCCGCGCGAAGCCCGACCAGTGGAATGGGCGCCGCGAGGACGATGAACAGCACGGAGGTGAGGAGAACCGTCAAACTCTCCTTGAAATCAAGGATGTCCTCCGTGTTCACACCTTCCAGATTGGCCAGCAGAATCCCCATCACCGTGACCGCCACCAGCCCGGATTCGTGGCCCAGCGCGTTCGACATCGAGAAGGTGAGAAGTACGACCGCGAGGACTGTCACGTTACGCAGATAATCCGGCAGCAGATGCCGGCGCAGCATGACGGCGAGGCCGAAGGCCGCCGCCGCGCCCAGCACGATTCCGACGCCGAAGATTAGCACGCCCACCAGGAAATCGCTCGCGCGCTCCGCTCCCAGCGCGACGAGCTAGAAAATGACGACCGCCGCCAGCGCGCCCAACGCGTCGATCAGGATGCGTTCCCAGCGCAGGATATTGGCGAGGTTCCGGTTAAGCCGCGCCGATCGGAGGATCGGCACGACGACCGTCGGCCCGGTAACGGAGACCAGCGCCCCGAACAGAACCGCGACCTCCCACGACAGCACCCCGAGCGCCCACGCAACGATGGCGATCGACAGCGCCGAGATCACGGCGCCCACCGTGACCAGCCGTGTCACCACTTGGCCGTGTCCTCGGATGTCGCGGAATTTCAGCGTCAGACTGCCTTCGAACAGGATCACCGCCACAGCGAGCGAGACGGCGGGCAGCAGTAGCCTGCCAAACAGAACATCGGGTACGAGCACGCCGAAAACCGGTCCGGCGAGCAATCCGGCGACCAGCAAGATCAGGATCGCGGGCTGTTTCAGCCACCACGACAGCCATTGCACGGCAATGCCAATAGCCACGATGAGCGCGATAACGAGACCGAGATCGAAATGTTCGGGCATAAATCCGGCGCCCCCCGAAAGGAAGAAGTGCAACAGACCTGCCGCGGGATGTCCAGATGCGACCGCCGGGGCCGCCCGGGCGGTCGCCGCCTGATCGCGCCCCAACTCCCCGACCGGCGCCCGAGACCGGAAGGCGTCACCGGCGGTTCCCGGCCCCCCATGGGGTCCGCTCACTGCCCTCGATAGGCAGACATCTCGCGGAGCCTAGCGGCCCCTATGCCGATGCGCTAGCCTGTGTCGCCGCCACGGCCTGGAAACCGCAATGGACGCTGAAGCGCTTCGCAACCTGCAAGCTCCGATCAAGCAGAACCTGAGGGAGAATCCGCAAGCCGGCACCGTGACCTTGCGGGCGAGCGGAACCCTCGGCGATGAGGCCATCTCGTGCTCCGTCGAAACCGGCCGCACCCTGGTCGAGGCTGGCCTGCACCCCGCCACCGGCGGCGAGGCCGGCCTCGCCTGCTCCGGCGACATGCTGCTGCAAGCCCTTGTCGCCTGCGCCGGGGTCACCCTGAAGGCGGTTGCGACCGCGCTCTCGGTGCCGATCCGAGGCGGCCGCGTCCAAGCCGAAGGCGATCTCGATTTCCGCGGCACCTTGGGCGTGGCGAAGGACGTCCCCGTCGGGTTCCGCGCGATTCGCCTCCGCTTCGATCTCGATACCGACGCCGATGCGGGAACGGTAGCCAAGTTGCTACAGCTTACCGAGCGCTATTGCGTCGTGTTTCAGACGCTGCGCGGCACGCCCGACCTCAAGGTCGAGCACGGTACTGTATAATTTTCCCAGGAAAGGCTTATCTGCCATGCACGTTCTTATTACCGGCGCCGCCGGCATGATCGGCCGCAAGCTGACCGATCGCCTCGTCGCGGAAAAGGCGATCGGCGGCCACGACATCGCCGGCCTGACCCTTGTGGATGTCGTCGCGCCGCCCGCGCCGACCCTGGCCGGCGCCAAGACGGCGGCGCTCACCATCGACCTTGCCGCGCCCGAGGCCGCCGCGCGGCTAATCGGCGAGCGCCCCGATATAATCTTCCACCTCGCCGGAATCGTCTCTGGCGAAGCGGAAGCCGATTTCGACAAGGGCTACAGCGTCAATCTTGACGGCACCCGCCGGCTTTTCGACGCCATCCGGGCGGAGGGAATGAAGACGTCCTACCAGCCGCGCGTGGTCTTCACCTCCTCGATTGCGGTATTCGGCGCGCCCTTCCCCGACAAGATCGGCGATGAGTTCTTCCAAACCCCGCTCACCAGCTACGGCACGCAAAAGGCGATTGGCGAGCTTCTGCTGACCGATTACAGCCGGCGCGGGTTCTTCGCCGGCATCGGCATCCGCCTGCCCACCATCTGCGTCCGGCCGGGCAAGCCGAACAAGGCCGCGTCCGGGTTCTTCTCCAATATCCTGCGCGAGCCGCTGAGCGGCCAGGAGGCGGTCCTGCCGGTATCGGAGGAGGTGCGACATTGGTTCGCCAGTCCGCGCGCCGCGATCGGCTTTCTCATCCACGCCGCCGCCCTCGATCTCGCCCAGCTCGGCCCGCGCCGGAATCTCAACATGCCCGGCCTCTCCGCGACCGTCGGCGAGCAGATCGCGGCCCTCCGCCGCGTCGCCGGCGACAAGGCCGTCAAGCTGATCCGCCGCGAGCCCGATCCGGTGATCGACGGCATTGTTGCTGGCTGGCCACGCGATTTCGACACCGCGCGGGCACGTCAGCTTGGATTCAAGGCCGAGACGTCCTTCGACGAGATCGTCCGCGCCCATATCGAGGATGAACTGGGCGGGCGCATCGCCCTATGACGGCGCAGGCGCGCCCGCGTCAGCCACCAGCCAACTCCGAAATCACCTTGGCGGCCTCGGCAAAGGCGGTGTTGGCGGCCGGCACGCCGGCATATATCGCCGTCTGCATCAGCACCTCCTTCAACTCGTCTTGCGTGAAGCCGCCTTGCGACAAGCCGCTCCGCGCATGGAGGCGGAATTCCTCCAGGCGCCCCAACGCCACCGTCACGGCGATGACGAGAAGACGGCGGGTGCGATCGTCAAGTCCGGGCCGGCCCCAGATCTCGCGCCAGGCAATGCGCGTGATCATGGCCTGAAAATCGGCGTTGAACGGCGTCCGCCTGGCCAGGGCCTGATCCACCCAGGCATCACCTAGGATGCGCCGCCGATTGGCGAGCCCTGCCTCGAACAGGGTCTCGGCAGCGGCGTCTTCGTCGTTCCGCGGCAATAGGAACCGCCGCAGCGCGGCGGCAAGCTCGGCCGGCGCCTCGATCGGCGCGAGATGCGCCGCATCGAGGTGCGCCGCCGATGCGCCGGGCACCGCGGCAACGATGCGCTCGCCATGTCCGGCATAGGGCGTCGAGATATCGCGCCCGCCGGCAAGCACCAGGGTCGGCCTTGCGATTCCTGGCAGGCGCTCGATCACCGTCATGTCCCGGATCGCCGCGCCCGCCCCGGCGTAGCCGACGGCGGAGGTGCCAAGCAGCGTCCGACGCGCGCTCGCCGCAAGCGCGGGGTGGCCGCGGACGAAATCCGGCGAGAGGAACCGCGCCATGGCGAAATCCGCAACCGCCGCCATGCCGCCGGCCCGCACCTTGGCGATGCGATCAACCCAGGCGGCCGGATCGAGCGTGGCCGAGGTGCAGATCAATGCCAGCGCCGAAATCCGATCCGGCGCTGAAAGCGCGAGCTCCATCGCGATCATGCCGCCAAGCGACACACCTGCCACCGCCGCGCTTTCGATCCCGGCCGCGTCCATCACCGCCAGCACGTCGGCGGCAAGCTCGCCCATGCTGTAGTCGCCGGACGGAGCATCCGAGGCGCCATGGCCGCGCACGTCGACGCGAAGCAAGCGGAAAGCCGGAAGCAAATAGGGAATGGCGCGATCCCAGAGCCCCATGTCGGTCCCGATCGCATGCAACAGCACCAACGGCGGCCGCTCCGCCGCCCCTTCGAGCCTCCAATAGAGACGGCTTCCGCCGCGCGTGGCGAATGGCATCGATTGTCCCTCCGATGTGTTCGGCGAACCCTGGCGGCGGTCAGCCCGCCGCCAGGGCAAGGCGCAGCGACGTCACAAGTCGAAGAACACGGTCTCGTTGTCGCCTTGAAGAACGATGTCGAGCCGCCAGCTGCCATCGGCGGCCCGCGTCGCGATCAGCGTGTCGCGCCGCTTCTCCGGCAAGGCGGAGAGCACGGGATCGGTGTCGTTCCCCTCGCCATCCGCGAAGTAAAGCCGCGTCGCGAGACGGTTGAGCAGCCCGCGGGCGAAAACCGAGACCGCGAGGTGCGGCGCCTGCAGGCTGTTGCCCGGACCCGGCACGCGCCCGGGCCGGATGGTGCGGAAGCGATACTCGCCCTCCGCGCTGGTGGAGGAGCGGCCGAAACCAATGAAATTCGGATCGAGCGGCACGTCGTCCCGCCGGTCGGCGGGACTGGCGTAACGGCCCGCGGCATTGGCCTGCCAGATCTCGATCATGGCGTCGGGGACCGGCTGACCCTCGCCGTCGAGGACGCGACCCGAGATTTCGATCACCTCGCCCTGTGGCGTTCCGCTCGGCTGCGACACATTGAGCACGTAATGGTCCGGCGGTACGAGATCGACGCGGGCGCCCATCTCGGACTTGCCGGCCAGATCGGCGCCACCCTTCCACGGCAGACCGTAGTGAAAGAACGGACCGACCGTCTGCGACGGCGTGCGGCCGAACAATTCGGGGCTCTGGTTATCAACGGTCATGGTTCTCTTCCATCGGTATGGCGTCGGGGCCGCGCAAGACGATATCGAACAGGTAGCCAAGCGCCCAATTGGGCTCGGTGGTGGCCAGATCGAAACGACTGACCAGCCGCTGGCGATAGGGCATCGGCACCGAATTGGCGATCGGATCGAGATCGATCAGGGGATCGTCCGGAAAGTACATCTGGGTGATCAGGCGCGTCGAAAAAGCCGGCCCAAGCAGCGAAAAATGGATATGCGCCGGTCGCCAGGCGTTGTGGTGGTTGCGCCAAGGATAGGCGCCGGGACGGATGGTGATGAAACGATAGCGTCCCTCGGCATCGGTGATCGCCCGCCCCGCGCCGGTGAAATTCGGATCGAGCGGCGCGTCCCAATCGTCGCGCTTGTGGATATAGCGCCCGGCCGCGTTCGCCTGCCAGACCTCGACCACGGTGTTCGGCACCGGCTTGTTGAACTCGTCCAGCACGCGGCCGCTCACGATGATGCGCTGGCCGAGCGGCGGTCCTTTATGCTGGGCCGTGAGATCGGCGAGCGCAGAGCCCATCAGGCGGTCCCAGCAGTCGGCCGGTCCCGTCGTCTCGGTCAAGGTCCTCGGAATCGCGACCAGCGGCTGGCGCGGTGCCCGCAGCACGGTCGAGCGATAG
>JAJYTL010000124.1 GCA_021793055.1 Pseudomonadota bacterium | reverse complement strand
GGGCGGCTCGCGACGTTGTCCTTGAAATAGAGCGTCTCGTCGACGATCAGGCCAAACATGCCGCGCGCGCCGAACACGCCGACCGCGCTGAACATGCGGCGAAAACTGATCGGCCCGAGCGGCGCCAGAAGCTCGGCGAGATAGATCCGGAATTCGCTCTCGGTCGGCACCGCCGCAGCCTCCGCCTGTCGCTGGCGCATCATGCGCCAAATCACGGGAACAGCGCGCGGAGATGATTTGGGGCCGATTCGACCCAAAATCATCATGCGCTAGTCGCGCTCGTCGAGCCACGCCATCTGGATCGCCTCCAGAATCTTCTCGCTCGAGCGGTTGGGATCGTCCTCGAACCCGTCCAACGCCATGACCCATTTGTGCAGATCGGTGAAGCGCAGGTTCGCGACATCCATATCCGGATGCGCCTCGTCCAGAGCGATCGCGATCTCGCGCACGTCGGTCCAACGCAAGCCCATGATATCCTCCCGCTCGCGGTTCGATCCCGGCCCTATTTCTGCGGCATCATGTTGCGCGTCGCCGCCGGCAAGGTCACGGTGAGGCCATCGAGTTCCTCGCTCATGATGATCTGGCAGCCGAGACGCGAGGTATGGGTCAGGCCGAAGGCGAGATCGAGCATATCTTCTTCTTCCTCGGTCGGCTCGCTGAGGCGATCGAAGTCCTCCTCGTCGACAATCACGTGGCAGGTCGAGCAGGCCAAGGAGCCCTCGCAGGCGCCCTCAAGGTCGATATCATTGCGATGCGCGATTTCGAGCACCGAAAGCCCGGTCGGCGCATCGACTTCCGTCCGTTTACCATCGGGGGAGATGAACGTCATTTTAGGCATATAACCTTCCTCAAAATTCTCTCAAAGAAATTTGTCCGCGCCGCGGCTATTGCTCGAAGCGATCCGCCAGGCGCTCGATATTGACGCCCCGCAGCGCATTTTGCATCCCCCGATCCATGCGCTGCCCGGCAAATTCCACGGTCGCCTTATCGAGCGCCTCGACGGCGGCGGTAATGGCGTCGCGATCCTCACCCTGCAGCGTGCGGCGAACGGCCGCGACCGCAGTTTCGATATCGCCGCGCGCCGCCGCGCTCAGGAGATCGCCGTCCGATTTCAGCGCCGCGTCGAGCGCGAACAGAACTCGCTCGGCCTCGACCTTCGCTTCCGTCAGCAGGCGGGCGGTCATGTCCTCGGCGGCATGCTCCATGCTTTGGCGCAGCATTTCGGTCATCTCGTCCTCGCTCAAACCGTAGGAGGGCTTGACCTCGACAGTCTGCCGCACGCCGGTGGTGGCCTCCTCGGCGGTGACGCTGAGGAGACCATCCGCATCGACGGCGAAGGTGACGCGGATGCGTGCCGCGCCCGCGGTCATCGGCGGAATGCCGCGCAGCTCGAAACGGGCAAGGCTGCGGTTCTGCGGCGCGAGCTCGCGTTCGCCCTGAACGACATGGACCGCCATCGCGCTTTGACCGTCGCGATAGGTGGTGAATTCCTGGGCGCGGGCGGCGGGGATCGGCGTGTTGCGCGGGATCACCTTCTCGACCAGCCCGCCCATGGTCTCGATGCCAAGCGAAAGCGGCACCACGTCGAGCAGCAGCGTATCGCCGCCCCGGGTCAAGGCCTCGGCCTGCAGTGCGGCGCCGAGGGCCACCACCTGGTCGGGATCGATGTCGCCAAGCGGCGCGCGGCCGAACAGCTCGCCGACCCGCCGGCGCACCAGCGGCACCCGGGTCGCGCCGCCGACCAGCACCACCCCCTTGATCTCCTCGATGCCGAGGCCGGCATCGGCGAGCACCGCCGCCGCGGTCTTCGTCGTACGCTCGACAAAGGGCGCGATCAGCGCCTCAAAACCGGCGCGGCCGATACGGTGCCGGCTGGTCACGCCGCCCGCCACGATCTCCCATTCGCCCTCGGGCTCCGTCGTCAGCCGCTCCTTCGCCCCGCGGGCCAGCGCCAGGAGTTGCTTCGTTTCCGCCACCGAAAGCGCCGGCGAAGCGCCGGCTTCGCCGCGCTGGCTCAGAAAATGCTCGGCCAGGGCATGATCGAAATCGTCGCCGCCAAGCGCCGCGTCGCCGCCGGTCGCGAGCACTTGGAACACGCCCTTTTCCAGGCGCAAGACCGAGACGTCGAAGGTCCCGCCGCCCAAATCATAGACCGCGTAAAGACCTTCGGCGCCGCGGTCGAGACCGTAGGCGAGCGCCGCCGCGGTCGGCTCGTTGACGAGACGCAAGACCTGAAGTCCGGCGAGCCGCGCGGCATCGCGGGTCGCGGTGCGCGCCGCGTCGTCGAAATAGGCCGGCACCGTCACCACCGCTTGCGTGACTGGACGCCCAAGCGCCGCTTCCGCGCGCGCCTTGAGGGCCCGCAGGATATCGGCCGAAATCTCGACCGGCGTCAACTTCCGCCCGCCGACGACGAGGCGCACCATGCGCTCCGCCTCGACGGCCTCGACCTGGAACGGCAGCGTGCCGGCGACCGCCTTGAGATCGCCGAGGCCGCGGCCCATGAGCCGCTTGATCGAAACCGCGACGCGCTCGGGCGCGGCCAAGAGCAGGTCACGCGCCGCTTGGCCGACCACGGGCTCGCCCGGACCGTAGGCGACCGCCGAAGGCAACAGCACCCGGCCATCGGCGTCACGCAGCACCTCGGGCTTGCCGCCTTCGGAAATCGCGATCAGGGAATTGGTCGTGCCGAGGTCGATCCCGACCGCAAGCTCGCGCTTTTCGGCATGCGGCAGCGGGGTCTGGCCTGGCTCGCTGATCTCCAACAATTGCACGGGACTAGGCTCCAATCTGGCGACGCCGGCGCGTCGCTTCCTCGACGAATTTCCGCATATAGCGAAACCGCAAAGCGAGCCCGGCGGCGGCGGCGAGATCGCCGCTGGCGAAAGCGCCGGATAGCGCCACCTCGATCTCGCCGATCATCGCTTCCGTCTTGGCCAGCAGCGCCGCGACGGCGGAGGCATCTTCCGCCTCCGCCAGTTCCTCGCGGAGCGCCATCGCTTCGAGCAGAAGTTCCGGATCGGCGACCGTCTCCGCCTCGCCGCCGGCAACCGGCCGGCCGCTGAGCTGCAGCAGATATTCGGCGCGCAGGAGCGGGTCGGCAAGGACGCCGAAGGCTTGGTTCAACGCCGTCGCGTGCTGCACCGAATGGAGCCGCTCCGTGGCCGACTTGCCGGCGAAGCGATCGGGATGGAACTGGCGCTGCAATGCGAAATAGCGCCGCTCCACCTCTGCGCGCTGGAGATCGAAAGCGGGCGACAGATCGAACCGGCGAAAATGGTCGATCTCGGCCGGCGGCTGCAGGGCGCGGCAGGTGGCGCAAAACGCGGCGCCGCTCGCGACCGGCCCGCGGCAAGACCAGCAGGCCTGCGGCAGGGGATGCGCGACGCCCTTGGCCTCAAGGCTCGTGCCGCTCTCCACCATCACCGCACTCCACTCATTTCGTCTTGGTCCTTGCTTCAGACGCGGCCTTCGACTGCTCGCTCAACGTTTTCCGCCGCCGCGGCCGGAAGCCGGAAAAACCAGGGGGCCAGATCGCCGGCCCCCCGATCGAGTCCGATGTCCGGCAGCCGCGACCTCACGGCGCGATCGCCCCCGGCCGCGCGCTAGACGTGGAACGATTCACCACAGCCGCAACGACCCTTTTCGTTCGGATTGCTGAACACGAAACCCTGCTTCAGCTTGTCTTCCTGCCAATCCATCGTGGTGCCGAGCACGAACATCACGGCCTTGGCGTCGATCAGGATGGTGACGCCCTTATCCTCCACCACCTCGTCGTACTTGCCCTTCTCGTCGGCGTATTCGAGGGTATAGGAAAGACCGGAGCATCCCGCCGAGCGCACACCGATGCGAACCCCGTAGGCGGGCTTTTCGCGCTTGGCCAAGAGCGCCTTCACGCGCTCCGCCGCCGCGTCGGTCAAGGTCATGGCTGGTGCTGGCATGATCTTCTCTTCGCTCCTCGGATCACCTAATCTACGCCCGCGTCCTACGCGACTTGCGGCTCCGCGCTGGCATCCTCCGCCGGCGCGTGCTTCGCCCGGTAATCGGCGATCGCCGCCTTGATCGCATCCTCGGCCAGAACCGAGCAATGGATCTTCACCGGCGGCAGCGCCAGGTGTTCGGCGATCTCGGTGTTGCGGATGGCGCCGGCTTCATCCAGCGTCTTGCCCTTGACCCATTCGGTCACCAGGCTCGACGAGGCGATGGCCGATCCGCAGCCGAAGGTCTTGAACTTGGCGTCCTCGATGATCCCGTCCGCGCCAACCTTGATCTGCAGCTTCATCACGTCGCCGCAAGCCGGCGCGCCGACGAGGCCGGTGCCCACGTCCGCATCGCCCTTGTCCAGCGAGCCGACATTGCGGGGGTTTTCGTAATGGTCGATCAGCTTCTCGCTATAGGCCATGTCGCGTCCTCCATTCCGTCAGGTTTCAGTTGCGGCGACCGCTTTCAGTGCGCCGCCCATTCGATCGATTTGATGTCGATGCCTTCCTGCGCCATTTCCCAAAGCGGGCTCAGCGCACGCAGTTTGCCGACACGGGCCTTGAGCACCTCAATCGCGTAGTCGATCTCCGCCTCGGTGGTGAAGCGGCCGATGCCGAAGCGGATCGAGGTGTGCGCGAGCTCCTCCTCGACGCCCAAGGCGCGCAACACGTAGGACGGCTCGAGCGAGGCGGAGGTGCACGCCGAGCCCGAGGACACCGCGAGTTCCTTGATCCCCATCAACAGGCTCTCGCCCTCGACATAGGCGAAGCTGAGGTTGAGATTGCCGTGATAGCGCTGCTCGGGATCGCCATTGAGAAAGACTTCGGGAATGGCCTCGGTAATGCCCTTGTAAAGCCGCTCGGACAGGGTCCGGATGCGCTCGTTGTCGGCGTCCATGTCGGCCTCGCAAATGGCGCAGGCGGCGCCGAGCCCGACGCAGAGCGGCGCCGGCAAGGTGCCCGAGCGGAAGCCCCGCTCCTGCCCGCCGCCGGAAAACAGCGGCTCGATGCGAACCCGCGGCCGGCGACGCACGAACAGTGCGCCGATCCCCTTCGGGCCATAGATCTTGTGGCCGGAGATGCTCATCAGGTCGATATTCATCGCCTCGACGTCGAGCGGAATCTTGCCCACCGCCTGGGCCGCGTCGGTATGGAAGAAAACCTTCTTCTCGCGGCAGATGCGGCCGATCTCGGCGAGCGGTTGGATGACCCCGATCTCGTTGTTCACCGCCATGATCGAGACCAGGACGGTCTTGTCGGTGATCGCCGCCCGCAGTTCGTCGAGGTCCACAAGACCGTTTTTCTGCACCGGCAGGTAGGTGACGTCGAAGCCTTCCTGCTGCAAGTGCCGGCAGCTGTCGAGCACGCATTTGTGCTCGGTGACGGTGGTGATAACGTGATTCTTGCGGTCCTTGTAGAAACGCGCGACGCCCTTGACGGCGAGATTGTTGCTCTCGGTCGCTCCGGAGGTGAAGATCACCGCCTTCGGATCGGCGTTGATGATATGGGCGACCTCGGCGCGCGCCTTTTCCACCGCCTCTTCCGCTTCCCAGCCGAAGCTATGGCTGCGGGAATGGGGATTGCCGTATTGCTCGGTGAAAAACGGCATCATCGCATCGAGGACCCGCTTGTCCATCGGCGTCGTCGCCTGATAGTCCAGATAGATCGGGAGCTTGATGTTACCGCCCTCAGTCATCCCGCTGCTCTCCTCAATCACGCTGCCGGTTCGCGCGCCACGGCCGCGTTACCGGCGCGGCGCCGAACCTCGGCCCACACAGTCATCAATCGATCGATTTCCGCGGCCGCCGTGCCGCGGCCGAGGCTGATGCGGATCGCCGCGCTCGACACGTCCGCCGCCGCCCCCATGGCGCGCAGCACATGCGAGGGCGAAACCTTGCCCGACGAACAGGCCGCGCCGGCGCTGACCGCGACGCCGGCAAGATCGAAGGCGATCACCTGGGTCTCGCTCTTCACGCCGGGCATGGCAAAACAACTGGTATTGGCAAGCCGCGCCGCGCCGCGGCCGAAAATCGGCAAATCCGGCTGCGCGGCGAGAAGCCGCGCCTCAAGATCGTCGCGCAGCGCCGCCACGCGCCCCCAATCGCCGACCTCGGCCCGGGCCGCCTCGGCGGCGGCACCGAACCCCGCGATGCCGGCGAGATTTTCCGTGCCGGCGCGCAAGCCGCGCTCCTGGCCGCCGCCGACAAGGCCCGATGCGAGGCCAAGCCCGTCGCGCACGATCAACGCGCCGACGCCCTGCGGCCCGCCGATCTTATGGGCGCTGAGCGACATCAGATCGACGCCGAGGGCGGCGAAATCGATCGCCATCTTGCCGGCGGCCTGAACCGCATCGCAATGAACGAGCGCACCCCGCGCATGGGCCAACGCAACGACGTCCGCCACCGGCTGGATCACGCCGGTCTCGTTGTTGGCCAGCATCACGGAAACAAACGCGGCTTGCGGCGGCGCTTCCAGCAGGTCCTCGAGCGCGGCCAGATCGACGACGCCGTCGGCGGAAACCGGAATACGCGCCTCATGCGGCTGCGCCAGGATCGAATCGTGCTCGATCGCGCTGACGATCCGGCGCCGGCCGGAAAAGCCGCCGAGCGCCATCGCATTGGCCTCGGTGCCGCCAGAGGTGAAAACCACCTCGTCCGGCCGCGCGCCGACCAGCGCCGCGACCGCGCGCCGCGAGCGATCGATGGCGCGTCGCGCCAAGCGGCCGAGCCGATGCACGGACGAGGGATTGCCGCCGATTCGCATCGCGTCCAATGCCGCCGCCGCCGCCGCCTCGCGGATCGGCGCGGTCGCATTGTAATCGAGATAGGCGATGGTCGCGGTCATGCTGCGTGGGTCCGGCTTTCGAATCTTGCGCTCACGCCGAAAGCGACGCTTGGCTCTCGGCCAAATTGTCGGCGACTGCGGGCGCGACCGGCGCTCCTTCCGCGCTCGGAACCCGGCGCGCGATCACGTCGGCCAGAGTCACGGAGCTGAGGTAGAGCTGAATCTGGTTGCCGAGCTCTTCCCAGAGATCGTGGGTCAGGCACCGCGCCGAGGCGCCGTTGCAGGCGCGCGCGCTGCCGGGCTTGCAGCCGGTGGCGCGGATCGGCTCATCCACCGCAAGAACGATATCGGCGATCGGCGTCTCGGCCGGCGTGCGGCCGAGCGTATAGCCGCCGCCCGGACCGCGGCTGCTCTGCACCAAGCCGAAGCGGCGCAGCTTGCCGAACAATTGCTCGAGGTAGGACAGGGAAATCGCCTGCCGATCGGCGATTTCCGCGAGCGTCACCGGTCGGCCGCTGCAATGGGTCGCGAGATCCGCCATCGCCGTGACGGCATAACGTCCGCGTGTGGAGAGCTTCACGGTTCCGCTCCTCCGGTTAACCGATGCCTTCGCGGCGAATCGGGGTCTGGACGACAGGATTGCCGAAACCCAGGTCGGCCGGCGGCTCGGCGCTCCGCGCCTCCGCCAATTCCTGCTCAAGCTCGCCGACCCGCGCCGTCACCCGGCGCAATTCCAGCGCCAGGCCATCCAACGCCCGCGCCACCGGGTCGCTGATCTCGCCGCTCAGGCCATAGGGCATGAAATCGCTGGCGGCATTGGCCGCGGGGCGGCCCGCCGCCTTGGCCGGAATACCAACCACGGTGACGCCTTCCGGCACATCGCGCACGACCACCGCGTTGGCGCCGACACGGGCGCAACGCGCGACCGTGATCGGGCCCAAAATCTGCGCGCCGGAGCCGACAATGACGTCGTTCGCCAAGGTCGGATGGCGCTTCGTGTTCACTTGGGCGCCGGAATTCACCGCCGGCAAGGTGCCGCCCAGCGTGACGCCGTGATAAAGCGTCACGTTGTCGCCGATCTCGGCGGTCTCGCCGATGACGACGCCCATGCCGTGATCGATGAACAGCCGGCGGCCGATCGTGGCGCCGGGATGGATTTCGATGCCGGTGAGAAACCGGCCGATCTGCGACAGCCACCGCGCAAGTGTGCGAAAGCCACGCGCACGCAGGCCATGGGCCAGGCGGTAGATGGCAAGCGCGTGGACGCTGGGATAGCAAAGCGCCACCTCGAAACGCGAGCGCGCCGCGGGATCGCGCTCCATGACGGCATCGATATCTTCATTAAGGCGCTTGAACATCTCTGTTTCCAAGATGCTATACTCGGCGTTCCGAACAGCAGCGCGGTGCCAAGCCCGCGGCCGCCGTCGCTTTGAAAGATAGATTCTTGACTGGAATAGTCAAGAATTTATCCGTGGCTCGATAGTCAACCCTGGGGAGCGTTACGCTTGATAGATTCAACCAAAGCGCGTCCATCGCCTCCCACCCGGCCCGGGACCCCAAGGTCCCGGCGCTCCGCGTGAATCTGCTGAACCCGTTCCGCCATGCCTGATGTGATTTTCACCGGACCGGAAGGTCGGCTGGAAGGCCGCTACCAGCACGGCAAAGGCCCCAATCCGCCGATCGCCCTCATTCTTCATCCCAACCCGCAATATGGCGGGACGATGAACAACAAGATCTTCTACAATCTGTCCCACGTCTTCGCG
>JAJYTL010000123.1 GCA_021793055.1 Pseudomonadota bacterium | reverse complement strand
GCAGAGAGTAGTCCACGGTTAAGGCACCCGTAGCTCAGCTGGATAGAGCGCCACCCTCCGAAGGTGGAGGTCGCACGTTCGAATCGTGTCGGGTGCGCCAATAAAATCAGAGATTTAGGGGCGGATTGCCGAGGCGGCGAAAACGCCTGGCAACCATATGGCAACCAACTTTTCAGAATTGGCGCGCGCATCGGCCTCGCGCTCAAGCTCGATGCGGAGCATCGCTCATCTCCCGTATGCGGTTCCGCTTCGGTTGGTGCTATCCTGCCGCCATGATCCGCGCGCTTATCATCGCCGTGCTGATCTTGCCGCCCGGCCTCGCCCTCGCCGATGGCTGGCAGGTGTTCGGCCCGGATGGTTCCTACCAGGGCCGCGTCGAGCGTGGCAGCGATGGCACGCTGCAACGGTTTGGGGCCGACGGCGCATATCAGGGGCGCGTCGAGCGCGGCCGCGGTGGATGGGACGCCTTCGGCCTGGACGGGGCCTATCAAGGACGCATCAGCGGTGACGACGAGCGCGGCTTGCCGGCGGTGATCGGCGGCGAGGATGCGCGATAGGGGCATTGCATAGCCGCGATAGCGTTTGGCAGTCCCGTTCTCGGGCGTGCTCGAGGCCGAAGCGCACGCGCTCGCCCCGGATGCGTTGCTCCCGTTCGGCCGCCGCTCCTGAAATTATTTGAGGTCAGGGGTGTCGTTGTCCTTGATCTGGTCCAAGTTGCAATTTTTGATGACAGTGTTCATGGCGGATGTGGACCCAAGCACACCGAACGTATCGGCAACTTTTTGTCCCATTACTTCCACCCCAACATTGATTGTCTGCTTCGCCTTTCCGATGCTGCGGATGAGTGCTGCAAGCTGGGGGGTGCGCCCGGTGAAGACGAACGCCATGGACAGAGTGTTCCAAGCCTTGAGTTGCGCGTCGAATTTCTGAACGGTCCCCGAATCCACTTTCACCAGTAGATCGAATAGGAAATCTGCTTCGAGATTTGAGATCCCGTTCAGTATTTCCTGCGAAGCTGGCATGACGTAAGCGAGCTGGATAGGATCGTCGCCGGCGCATTGTACGGTCAAGCCGTTCCCATTATTGTTCCTTACAGCCGTAACGACTGGTGCATTCCCAAAAACATCCGAACCTTTCGCCACAGTGAACCACTGGGCGTGAGCGACGCTGCCAAACATCATGAGAAAAATGGCGATGGCCGTGGTCTGGAGTGATTTCCGACGAGACATTTTCTTATTTGCCCCCCACGTAAGAAAGATGCCGGCTCACGCGCTGGCCGGCGCTGGCCGGATCAGGTCTCCCGCCTCGATATCGAGCGCGGCCGCCAGCTTCGCTAGCACCGTGACACTGCCGCGCTTTGCCCCCCGCTCGATATCGGCGACATAGGACGGTGCCACGCCAGCCAGGTGCGCCAAGGCAATTTGCGTCAGGCCACGCTTGCCCCGCCATACGGCGAGCGGCGAGGCGCCATCACAAAGGCGCCGCACTTCCTCCGCCGTCAGATACCGGCCCCGCGCGCGCTCCCGGCCAAGCGCCGCCTCTTGGCGGTCGAGGGCGGCCAGGGCAGCGCGATCCTCGGCATCCTCGATCGCCTCGATCAGCGCTTCGAGATCGGCCCGGCGCAGCGTCACCGTGTCCGCCGTTTCGGCAACCGGCTTGATCTTCAACATGGCATTCATCGGTAAATCTCCCGGCGATGGCCGACGAGCAGCACCACCACGTCTTGTTGTTCGACGCGAAAGATCGCGCGCCAATTCCCTTTCCGCAGGCGCCATTCGCCCGGCCGCCCGGCCATCTCGGTCACGAACGGCAACCGCCGCGACGGCTCATCCGCCACCGCTTGCAATGCCTGCATCAGGCGATCTCGATCAGCCTTCGGCATGCGTTCGATCTCTCTCGCGGCAACGGGGGCGAACACCAACGCCATGCCGCATTCTCGCCATTTGAGAGTGCGATGGCAAGCGTTTTCTAACGTCATCGAACGCCAGCAAGCGCCATCGCACGCCGGCAAATGCCGGATTACGCTAGCCTGTTACCCGCCTGTTATCCGTGGCGTGGTGAGGCATGAAGGAACTGCGATTTATCACGGTTTAAGCCGACAGAGCCGCAGACATTATCTCAGGTGCCCGGCAGCGCCCTGGCCGATGGCTGGGGCGCCTTCGGCCGCGCCGATTTTCGCGTCACGCGCGCGCTTCGCATCTCGCGCCGCTTCCAACGCTTTGATAATCAACCGCAATTTCTCTTCTGAAACTGCCGTCAGGTCGAGCGGCGGCGCGGCGGCCTCGGGCATCTCGCGCGGGCGGCCAAACGCTCGGTTGAGAACCTCTTGCGCTGCGACAACGCTCACTCTCCGTTCCTCGCCCGGGTCGAGCGCGATCTCGATCAGGCGTTTCGCCACCGCCGGGCCGGCTTCGCGGCACAAGCGCACGACCTCGCCGTAGCGGCCGCTATGGCCGGCGGGGTTGCCGGACTGGCCGGGCCGGAATGGCCTCAGCTTCCCGTGACCGTGGCCCGGGACGCGCCAACCATTCACTGCGGGGGGCACTGGGGGCAGCGGGTTTTTATCGGGCATGGGTCGGGTTCCTTTCAGGGGCGGGCGGTTGCATGGTCATCGCGTCTCCAATGTTCGCGCCAAGCGTCGGGCTTCTGCGGCGAGTTCCGATCGCATCTCGTAATACCGTTCGGGACAGCGCCAGTCAGGCGCCAGGCGGCCGATCTCCCGTGCCAGGGTTGCCAGCCGCTCAGCCGGTGAGGCCGGCTCACGGTCTCCGCCGGTGCCACGCCAGGCCAAGCGTTGAGGCACTGTCACGGCGTTTCCTCCCGTGCGCACTGCCAGCAAACATCGCGCGGCAAGCCCCGCCAGCCGGATGCGCACCATATGCCCCGCCCGCATATGCGGCATGCCCTCGCACCCGGCAGGCCGGCGAGCGGCGAGGCAGCCCGCATCAGGCCCGCCACGGCCTCGGCATGATCCTCCGGCGAGGTCATGGGCTGGTGTTCCTCGGCCATGATCGCCCGCCGCTCGGGATCGGGGCCGGTGGTGGCGTCACGCGCCCGCTGGCGGATGAGGTCGAGCCGGCGCTTGGCCTCGGCTCTATAATAGAGTGTCGCCTTGGCCGCATCGATGCGCGTGACGGCGGGGTTGCGCGCGGCCTCGGCGAGTAGGGTGCGGGCCAAGGCTTCAACGTCGGCATCGGTCGGGGCGGCCAGCCCGCCGCCGTTCGCGTTCGCCGCCTCGGATCGCAGCAGCGCGAGCAGGGCGGGCTTCAGGCGCCTCGCCTCGGCGAGTAGGTCGGGGGGCGTTTTCCCCGGCGGCGAGAGCACCAAAGAATCGCCCGAAACCCTCATCTCAATTCCGAGACGTTGCAGGGCGTCAACCATCGCGCGGGGGGTCATATCACGTCCCCATCCCCGGAGGTCATACATACCCCCATGGTCCCGGAGATAGCGTCACCAGCGTCACCAGCGTCACCCGGTGAGTGTGTTTCGTGATTATTCAATGGGTTAGACTGGTCTGACGGGTGACGCTGGGGTGACGCTGGGTGACGCTGGGTGACGCTAGCCGGATTTTCAGCGTCACCCGGAGAACCCTCGGAAACTGGCGGATTTCCGCCATTTTTTCGTTTCGATGACGCTGGTGACGCTGGTGACGCTGTTTCCGGCAACTTGCGGGTTAGGGTTAAAGTTCTCGCGCGCTTGGTCCGCTCGCCTGTCTCAATATCGATACCGATCAGCCGCATCGCCGGCGCAAGCCGCCGAAGGCGCGCGCTCAATCGGGTTGCGTCGGAAGGCCAGGATCGGCGGTCGCGAGTTTCCGCCGGCACTAGATCGAGAAGCGCCCCCAAGAGAGATTGCGCGGTTCCGCGCCACTCCATCGCCGTGCCCATGATGCCGTCGCGGATGGCGCGGCCGATTTGATCGGCGTCGATCGAAGCGGCGGCGGCGGCGGCGCGGTTCTCATCGATCGCCGCTCTCATCTCATCACGCGACCATCCGAAGGCCGGGGCCGCCGCGATCGCGATTTTCGCTGCCAAGCCGAGCCGAGGCGGATTTGCCAATTTCAGCGATGGCACGTCTCGGAGGGCCATCGCCAGGCCATCGAGGATGAGCGCCAAGATGCCGGGTCGCGCGGCGTCGCAGGCGGCGGCATATTCCTCTTCCGTCATGCGGCAATTCGCCGGAATGGGCGGGCACATAACGTCAAGCGTCCGCGATGCGAGGTCTCCGCGCGTCATCAGCGCGGGAATCCCGTTGAGCATGACCGGACGGCAAACATAGGCGAGATGTTCCTCGCCGTTTGTATAAAGGCTCCGTTTCGCGAAGCCGGCGCCGGTCGCGATCCGGCAAAGATCATCCGCCATGTCAGCGGAAATCGAGGATAGGTTTTCGTATGCGATCACCCGAGCATTGGCGCCGGCGAGGGCGATATCGTTCTGATCCTTTGGCGGTTTCCGAAGGTCCGCGAGATTCGGATCGATGAAGCTTCGGATAAAGCGGCAAATTGAGGTTTTGCCTGATTCGCTCTCGCCGGATATCGAGAGGATCGCATAAGGGCCGCTCGGCCATAGCGCCGCAACGGACCATCCCAAAGCAAGCATTGCCTCGCGCTCCCCAGGAAGATTTGCGAGCCGGCGAAAATCCGAGAGTGCGGCGGGCGAACGCGCAGGAATCGGCAGCGCACGCATGCCATTCGAACGGACCAGCGGGGCATCGGTGCGGTCGATGACGCGCCATCCGCTCGGCGAGACCTCGATCGCGCGCCATGTTTCGTCACCCAGGTCGATGATAATGCAGTCGCCAACTTGGCATGTCCTAATCGCCGGCTCGCGCGTTGCTGTGACGCTTGCCATCGCCTCGATTTGCGGCAGCGCCTCTTTCCATGCGGTTTCCGAAATTGCCGATGGAACAAGGATTCCGTTAATCTCGCGAATGTTCGCCTGGCCATAAACAAAGCGAACCAAATCACGGAACGCACGCGATCGGACGGCATGCCGTTGAAGGGTGCCGCCGATCTCGATCGTCGCATAACCGCTGCCATCTGCATCGCGCCAAAGATCAATCCCGTGCGCGAGAATGGCGGCAATTATGCGGTCCCGCTGGGGCGGACCACGGCGCCCTTCATCTTCTTCGGAATCTGCCGGCGGCGGCGGCGCATCTTCAACCGCAAAGGGCGCATCAACGCTCTCGGCTTCGGGCGGGGGCGCACTTTCCGGGCTCATCGCACGCCCTCCATGGCTAGTGTGTTGAAATCTTTGCCGTTTTCTCGCGGAGTCGCGAGCCGCACGGCGCGGCCTTCGCGTTGCCATCGGGTAGCGGCCGCGCGCGCCGCTCGCTCGCCCGCCGGATCGCGATCCACGGCTATCGTCACGCTTCGAATAGTCTCAGGCAAAATCAACGAATTTCCGAGATTTCCGCACGAAACAGCCGCCCAGGCGGGGAGGTTGAGCAGCGCGGAGGCAGCGGCGGCGGATTCGATTCCTTCGGCAATCGCGAGTTCTGTGCTCGCAGTTTGCAGCCTCACCGCCCCGCCAGCGATGACGCCAAGGGAGGCTTTCTGCGGTTCAACATCGGCTTTCGTGCCGTCTGGTTTCAAAAAAACTCTCTGCAAACCTTGAAAGTTTCCATCCGCGCCGCTCACGGCGGCGAGCAACGCGATGCGCCGGCCGCCGTTCGGGTGCGGCACGTCATTACGCCAGCGCAATGCCGCCGATGTTGCGATATGCTCGATGCGGCGGCGTGCCAAGTATAGGGCGGCCGGGCAATCGGGCGTTATCGGCTCGGCGCCGGACCAAATCGCGACAGCGCGGGCGATGCGGGCGGCCCGGTCGGCGCGTTCGAGGCGCGGCAACCGCTCGGCTCGATGCGCTGGCAACGAGCCGCCAGCGGCACCTCGCAACGCGGCCGCGAGGGCGGCGCGATCGGCACAGCTTGAGCACCACAAGAGCGCGCGCCCGCCGCGCTCGCTAAGCACCGCCGCGCTGGGGTATCCGCAGGCCGGGCACGTCCCGCGCCATTCGCCGAGGCGGGCGCGTTTGAGGCCGAGCCTGTCGGCGAGTTCACTTGCCGGCGGCGCGGATGGATGGTAGGTATGGTAGATCATCAAATTTGCCTTTCTCAGCCCGCCAGCGTTCGCGCGCTCGGCGGGCTTTCTCTGTGGTTTCAGGGGTTTAAGCAGCGTCAGCCGGGGCGGCGTCGGCCTCGGAGGTCGATCGCCGGGGCGGCGTCAGTTTCGCTTGCGCCCACGTAACGAGATCATCCCGGCGGTAAACCACGCGGCTACCAAATTTCGAGTAAAGCGGCCCGCCGCCTCGAGTTGCGAGTGTTGCCAACGTTGCGGCCGCGCAAGGGATGCCGATTTCGGCGAGCAACGCCGAGGCGGCGCGGCGGTCGAGGAGAAGCGGCTCGGGGTTTTGCATGTTAGGCCTCGCAAATTGCCGCAAGCGCGGCGAGAGGCTCACTATTTATTGCAATTTTCTGCCGTTTTCTCTGGAAAAACTCAGGCCGACTTCTTCCCTACGATTTCGCAACAGTTCTGTGCAGCGCAGCGAAGGCGTCGGCGGTGACCGTCAGGCCGCCGATAGCGAGCAGCGCAACGCTCAGCCGCGCGGCTAGGCTTTCCGGATTCCGCAGCGAGGTGGCAGGCGCCGGCACGCCACGCCGCTCGGCATCAAGCATAAGTTCGCTCGCGACCATCCGCCCGAGCCACAAGGCGAAATGATGCCAGTGCCTCCGTGGATCATCATGCTTTGCCACGGCTTCGCAAGCCTGTAGAGCCTTACTGGCCCAATCGCCGGCGCTGGCGAAATGGAGAAGTGTCGTCATCATGGAAAAGTCGTTTTGGACTTCGAGCTTGACGCGCAGGAAGCGCGGGGCGGTCTCGCCGAGTTCGGCGGCGAGGTCGGCTTGCAGGTCGGGCGCGAGTTCGGCTATAGTCCGCAAAGCATCAACGTAGCGCTTCATCTTCGCCGATCCGATAGTTCGCAACCCCGGTACTTCGCTTCGCTTGAAGCGGCGCAGCACCATTAGCAACCCGTGAATGCGAACGGGATAATGCGGCGGCAGAAACACAAATCGCGCCTCCGGCACGCGCTCGCGCCATGCGATAACCATGGCGTTGAAAACGCCGAATATCTCGACAAAGTCGGCGATATCTTTCGGCCCCAGGTCGAGGAATTGCGAAATATGAACCTCCGGGGCGTCGCAAGCGATAGCTTGGCCGGCGGGGGCTGCCTTGATATCGTCGTCGGCACGATCAACCATAACGGTATCCTTGGAGGTCGAGGGCCAGGGCGGCGTTGCGAGCGCCGCCCGGTCCGTTTCGTTCAATCAGGCATGAGGGCGGCGAGGGCGGATTCGGGCGCCTTGTCGATCATTCGCAGCAGGGCGCGGGCCGGGCCGCGCGGGAGGCGTTTGCCTTGCTCCCAGTTCCGCACGGTCGCCGCAGGCAAGCCCAGGCGGGCCGCGAAGGCGTCTTGCGACAATCCTACCTTGTGCCGGACGTGGCGCGCCCAGGCGGCGGCATCGCGGCGCGCTTCGGTGTCATCTTCGGCCTGGTGGCGTGCGATATCGGCCTCGGTAGTGGCGTCGATGCGCGCCCAGTCCGCTTGCGAGGGCATGGCGGCCTCGCTGCCATCGGCGAGCAAGCGCGTTACCTCGCCATCCGCTCGCAGTCGCGCTCTAACCGTGGTCATGGTGCTTCCTTTCCTTTTCGTTCGCCTTGCGGGCGGAGATGATGCGCCAGCGCCCGGCGCGCACGGTATAGACGATGACGAATAGACGCCCCGCCACGCGGCCAAAGAGCCGAAACCGGGGCTCGCCATAGTCAAAGCGGTCATCCGGCTCGATCCGCCGGGCGGGATCGGCGAAAGCGGGCACCACGTCCGCGAAGGAAAACCCGCGCTCACGCTGGCATCTCGCGCTCTTGGCGGCGTCCCATTCGAAATCCATCCGCTTATATAGGCCAATGGCGCAGGGATTGCGAGGGATTAAGCCCGCAGCGGCACAACCTCGCCGGCGGGTTCGGCCTCGCCCATGAGGTCGAGGATGCGCCGCGCCACGGCATCGGCGGCGGCGAGCAGCACGGCATCAGCGGCATGGGTGTAGCGGGCCGTGACACTGCCCAGGCGGTGCCCAAGCAGGCTGGCGATGGCAAGCTCGGAATGGCCGAGATCGGCGGCGGTCGAGGCGAAGCTATGGCGCAGGATATGGGGGGTGATATCGCGCGGCAGGTTGCCGAGGGCGAGGATGCGGCGCGCGAAGCCCTTGAAGCCGGCCATGACGCCATCGCCACGGGTCGCGGGGAACACCAGCCGGCCATCGCCGAGGCGCGGCAGGGCGGCGAGCACGTCGCACGCGGGGCGAGAAAGCGGGCGCACGCTGCGGCCGGTCTTGGTCTCCGCCAGCACGGCAACGCGGCGGACGAGGTCGATATCCTGCCAGCGCAGCGCCAGGGCCTCGCCGGAGCGCCAGCCGGTCAGGGCGAGGAAGCGGAGACATGCCACGGCAGGCGGCCACGTTGCGCCCTCAGCCGCCCGCAG
>JAJYTL010000122.1 GCA_021793055.1 Pseudomonadota bacterium | reverse complement strand
CGAGATCATCGACATTGCGCGCAGAATCATGGAACGGTGAAGCCCCGGCATGATGTCTTCGCGCCTTTCGCCAGGCGCCAGCCGGGCGCGCAGCTCAGCGCCGGCGAAGACGGTGCAAGTGGAGTTGATGCGCACTGTTTTCGACGCCTTCATGGCCATCGGGCCGAGCTCGTGCAGACCGATGTTCATTTCATCGGCGATATAGCCGAGATAGCGGCCGCAACCGGCAGCGCAGCGGTCGTTCATCTGGAAGTTCTCGACGATCCCCGCAGCGTCGACCTGGATTGCCTTGGTGTCTTGGCCGCCGATATCGAGGACCGTGTGGGTCTTCGGATACATGATATGCGCGCCGAGCCCGTGGCAGAGGATTTCAGAGCGGATGTGCTCCTTGGAGAAGGGGAGGGTGACGCGGCCATAGCCGGTGCCGACCAGGTAGGTCTCCTCAAGCGGGATTTCGAGCGCATCGTGAATCGGCGTGTCGATGCGTCCGAGAAGCGCGGCGGTTTCCGGCGCGCTCGCCGCAACCCGCGCCACGGCCCGACGGTACTTGTCCGTCAAATCGTCGGCCGGCGGGCGATTCTCGACTTGAATGATGGCCTTGTCGTAAACGTTGAGGAGGAGCTCGTACGGCAGGCTGTGGTATTTCGCGGTTTCCTGTGCCACCGCCATGAAGCGCGAGCCAGCGATATCCCGGAAGAAGTCGGATTTGCGGGCGGCCGTGGGCGCGAAGAGGGGCGGCGCCTCTTCACGCAACTGCGCGAAGATGGCGGTGAGGGCCTCGCTGACGGCGCCTTCGCTACCGCGGAAGCGATCTCCCTTGGCCATGTCGAGGCAGGTCTCCTCGAGATCCCCGAGTTGATCGAGAAACTGCTCGAGGCGGAAACTCCGCTCCAGTGCGCCAAGGAAATCGTCGACTTTATCGCCGAGCGCGGTGGACGACGACAGCGTACGCCGAAGCAGCGCGAAACGCGTGTCGATCAGCGCTTCGTGCTTGGCGACCCGCGTCGCGGTGTCGTAGTTGGAGCGGGAATTGGTGATGCCGCGCCCGAGCACTTCCATGTGCTCGTCCATGAGCACCGCCTTGGTTGTCGTCGAGCCGAGGTCGACGCCGATGAAGCAACGCATTGCCTTGTCCTCCTCTTCAGGCCACGGCGGCGGATGCCGTGGCACCGCTCCGCTTCTGCTCGATCATCTGAAGGTAGCTCTCGAGTCGGTTCTTCACGTTGGCGGGCGAGAAGTACCGCGGGTCGACGAGATCGGTTTCAATAAACGCGCTGGGCTTGCCGGTCCGCCGCTCGATTTCCCGCAACATCAGGAGCTGGCCCGCGGAGAAGCTGTTGCAGCTCTTGATCGAGTTGATCAGGAGCCCGTCGGCCTCGTACTCGTTGACGTATTTCTCCAGGATATCGATGCGCGAAGGCAGGTTGCGATTGGTGTAACAGCCGAGGCAGTAGTCGGCGAGCGACTCAAGCGGATGATCCGGATCGTGGCGGAACCCGAGATCGTAGACGCCTCCGACCTTGGTATAGGTGCTGGCGACGACGACCGCGCCCTCCTCGTAGAACATCTTCCAGAAGTCCCGGAAACTGGTCCAGTTCGGCGGCCCTTCGACGACAAGCCGGTAGCGTTCCTCGTGCATTTCACCATCGGGCGTAATCGGTCCGAGCTTGGCGGCAATGCGCTGCTCGATTTCCTGGCGCAGGAGGCGATAATATTCGGTCGCGTCGGGAGTGCCGCGAAAGGCAGTGAAGATCGGGCCGATGTAGTAGACGCCGCCGAAATAGGCGTCGATCGGCGAGGGCTTGTGCTTGGCCGATTCGAGAACCCAGACGAGATCGTCTTCCGCCTTCGCCGATTCCCTCAGGTTCTCCCGCAGCCTGTCGATGTCAAATTTGACGCCGCTGGCGCGCTCAAGCTTGGGAATAATCTCCTCCTTGAGCTGCTTGACGACGTAGTCGCGCATGTTCTTCGAGGAGTGGCCCTCGCCCTCGTAAGGGACGTGGAGCATCGCCGTCTCGCACTTGTACTGTTGCCGCAGGAGTTCGAACCATTTCATGAAAGTGAAGCAGCCGGTATAGGACAAGAGCAGGAGATCGGGTTCGGGCAGAGGCCGGCCGTCGGGCCCGAGGCTGCCCTTCGCCAAGCTGCCGAGGTCGGCCTTGACGTAGGTGCAGACATCCTCGGAGTGGCCCCGCTTTTCCGCCTCCATGATGTAGCCGCCGCTCTTCTTGCGCATGCCGTTCTGGATGGCGTTGATCTCCGGCAGGTTGTTGACCATGTCGAAGCACATGATCAATTCGTTGAGGTTGCCGGGGACGAAGGTGGAGGCGACCTTCCGTCCGGTTTCCCGGGCGGTCGCGAGCTGCTCGTAGTTCGCCGCGATCATCTCCTTCTGCTTGAGCATCGAGGCTTCTTTAACGGCGTCGGACACGGGCGTGGCGCTCATTGGTCGCTCCATAGTTTGATGGAATCAGCGAAGGTTCCCGCTTGCTCGCGGATCGGCTGCATCTGGCCGGAGTTTTCCGCGTATTTGAAACCAATGTAGGGGATGCCGTGCGCGGCCAGTACGCTTTGCAGCATCGGCCGTTCGAGCAGGGCGGGATCGCAGAAACTCGGCGCGGCGAAGATCACCCCTTCGGCCGCGCTGCGCTTTACCGCATCGACCAGATAAAGTCCTTTCTTCGCCTGGTCAGGCTCGTATTTGGCGGAGGTGTTGCCGGAGTTATGCAGATAGGCGCTGGCCAGGTTCTGCAGCGGATCGCCGTCGATCGCCACGTCCGAGCGCTCCCAGCGGTTCACCAGCATGAAGTCGTCATCGACGATATAGCAGCCGGCAAGCTCGATGGACTTGATCAGATTGAGCGGCGGCTGCTCGCAGAAGGCGCCGGTGACCAGGACGCGGGCGTTATCGCGCCGGGGGCGGTCCTCGGCGGCGACGGCGGCGAGGTAGTCGCCGAGCAGCCGGTTGTGCTCTTCGACTGCGAGGATCATGCCTGCGCGCATCAGCAGGTAGATTTCCGACGACGGCACCTGCCAGGGCTGCTTCATGCGCGCGGCGTAGACCTCGCGGACGAGGCGGCGGTTTTCATTGAAGAGCTTGATCGAGCCGCGGATCTCTTCGTCGGTGACGTCCGTTCCGCGGATCTCCGCCAGCATGTCGCGGAGTTCCTTAAGTTCGTTGATATAGAACTCTCCGCCGACGTTGTCCTGGTAGTTCTGCGGCACGTCGAAATAGCGGCTCTTCACCTTCGGAAACATGATTTTCCACATTCCCGAGAGGTTTCTGATCACGTCGCAGATGCTGGGAAACAGCATTGCGTCGACGAAGTCGAGACGGCCCATGACGCCCAGCTCGATGGTCGAACGCGGGATGCGGCAAATGTAGCTCTGATAATACGCGTCGCCGTGGATGACCTCTAGCTGGTCTCCGCCACCGAGGATTCCGAGGGGCAGGCCCCCCGCAGCATGGATCAATTCGCGCGGCACGTAGAAGGGCATATAGCCCACCACGCTACGGCCTGGCATCGCGGCCTTCCATTCCCTGGCGTAGCTAAAGGTCAGGTCTTCGAAGAGGGTTTGGCAACGCGAGATGATTTCGGCGGTTGTGCTCATGGCTGGCAATGCTCCGGTTGTGGCGGCCTTGCGGCGGCGGCGCGAGCGCCCATTCCCGCCGCGAGGGGCGGAGGAAAATTCTGTGAGGGCCGGGCGCCGCGAGCGGCATGTCGAGGGGCGGCAGTCCGGGTCCGATGGAAGGATAGGCAAGGGATCATGACGATCGCGCTCCGGTGCTAGGCGGCGGCGCCGGGGACGAGAACGGCGCGGCGCTTCAACTCATGCCGATGCACCGCCGCGAAGACCTCGTTGATCTCCGCGAGGGGGTGCTGCTCGACGAAGGGCTTGACCATGACCTTGCCGTCGAGGACGAGGTCGAGAGCAGCGGGATAGAGGTCTGGCGGACAACCCCAGTTGCCGATCGCGCGGGCATCGAAGGCCATCAGGTTGGAAAGCCGCACCTCCACCTTGTTCATGGTGAAGCCGACGACGGAGAGGGTGGCGCCGTGGGTGAGCAGGCCGTAGGCCGTGAGTTGGCCCGGGGCAGTGCCGGAGCATTCGAAAATAAACCAGCCGGTGCGGGCGAGGCCCTGCTGCTTGGCGAAGTCTTGCACGGCCGCTTTGAGCGCGCGAGCGTCCATCTCTCGCGCGTTGAACGTGGCCGAGGCGCCATAGTCCGAGACGGCCGCGAGCTTCGCCGAGTCGACGTCGATGGCCACCACCGTCGCGCCGAGCGCCTTGGCGATTTGCAAGGCATAGCCGCCGACTCCACCGACACCGACGACGATGGCGAACGAGCCGGGGCCAACGCCGGCCCGGCTCACTGCCTGATAGGGCGTCGTCACCGCGTCGGCGACGACGGAGATGTCCGCGAGGGACAGTCCGGCGGCGCGAAGGCGACCTTCATCGACGGGGCAGAGGCCGCGAGCCGGCACCACGATGTGGCTGGCGAATCCGCCCTGGATGTCGTTTCCGGGCATTTTCTGGCGGGCGCAGATGGTGCCGCGCCCGCTGCGGCAGAGATCGCACTCGCCGCAAGGGAGTACGGCCGGAACCAGGATGCTCTTGCCGATCCAGCTTTTCGCGGCCGTTCCGGCGGCCACCACCTTGCCACTGATCTCGTGGCCAAGGGCGAGGGGGAGGGGGTGGTTCACCCGCACCCCGTCGTAATAGTAGCCGAGGTCGGTATGGCAAACGCCGCAGCCGGCGATTTCCACCGTCACCTCATCCTCGCCAGGCTGGAAGGGATCAAATGCCACGCGGGTGAGGGGCGCGTTCGCGGCGGTCATAACCCAGCGGTAAGCATTTGACGACATGGGGGTACTCCCTTTTCTTATGGCGCCGCCGGGTGGCTGTCCTGAGGTTCATTGTCCGGCTTGACCATCCCTCAATTCAGTATTACAGTACCAAATTACGGATAAGCGGTCAATTGAAGAATGCGGGTTTCGCTCTCGGTTGACCGATTTCCCGGATCAAGGGGTTCCCCGGCGACGGCGAAGGAGGCGCAGGTGACAACAGAACGGTTCCAATCTCAGAGGATTTCCTCGGTCTGCATCGCGATGACTGGAAGCGGGGGGGCCGGTGTCATGACCAGCGGCAACATGCTCCTGCGCGCCGCGGCGCTCGCCGGCTGCTATGGCTTCATGAGCCGCTCCAGCGGCCCTCAAATCCGCGGCGGCGAGGCGGCCGCCCTGATCCGCCTTGCCAACGGGCCGATCGAGGGACTGGACGACCGGTTCGACATCTTGCTTTCCGTCGATTGGGGCAATCTCGACCGCTTCGCGATGGAAATCCCGCTCAACGGCGAAAGTCTGATCGTCGGCGATCCGGCCCAGGGCGAGATGCCGCCAGCCATGGCCGGGTTCGGCGCCAAGCGACTCGATCTGCCGATGAAGGACATGGCGAAAGCCATTCCGGGCGGGCGCGCCAATATGATCGCGCTCGGTTATGTTGCGGGTTTGGTGGGCCTTCCGGATGGCATGGTGGACGAAGCGGTTCGCGGCACCCTGGAGCCCGGGAGCGAGGCCGTCGCGGCGAGCCTTGCGGCCGTGGCGGCCGGGCGCGAGATTGCGGCGGCGGTGGATTTTCCGCGCAAACTCAAGGTGAGCGGTCCGGCGCGCGCGGGCCGCTGGCTGATCACCGGCAACGAGGCGACCGGCTACGGTGCGTTGAGCGGCGGCGTCCGCTTCGTCGCCGCCTACCCGATTACCCCCGCCACCGAGATCCTGGAATGGATGGCGCCGGCGCTTGCCGATGTCGGTGGCGCTTTGGTGCAGGCGGAGGACGAACTCGCCTCGATCACGATGGCGATTGGCGCATCCTATGGCGGCACGCCGGCGCTGACGGCGACGTCGGGTCCCGGCCTCTCGCTCATGACCGAGTCTCTCGGCCTCGCCATTGCCGCCGAGGTTCCGCTCGTCGTTGTCGATGTCATGCGCGGCGGCCCGTCCACCGGTATCCCGACCAAGTCGGAGCAGGCGGACCTCAACATCGCGCTGTTCGGCACCCATGGCGATGCGCCGCATGTGGTGGTGGCACCGAATTCGGTGGCGGATTGCCTCGCGACCACGGAATGGGCGGTTCATCTCGCCGAGGAGATGCAGGTGCCGGTGGTCGTCCTGTCGGACCAGCTGATGGGGCAGGCGCGGATGGTGATCGACCCGCCGGCGCGCGGCGCCTATGTCGGCGAGCGGCGAGTCGCGACGCCGAACGGGGAAGCTTATCGGCGATATGCGCTAACCGAATCCGGCGTCTCGCCGATGGCCGTACCGGGCATTCCCGGTCTGATGTACACGGCCGACGGGCTCGAGCACAACGAGCAGGGCACGCCGTCGAGCCAGGCGAAGGACCATGTCGCGCAACTCGACAAGCGGCAGCGCAAGCTCAGTGGCGGGGATTTCGGTTCGCACTGCGCCGAGATCGAGGGGGAGGGCGAGATCGCCGTCGTGACTTGGGGGTCTTGCACCGCGCCGGCGCGTGAAGCGGTGGCGCGGGCGCGCGAGGCGGGGATCGAGGCCAAGCTGATTTCGCTTCGCTTACTGGCGCCCGCACAGCCGGCCATGCTCGCCGGCGCGCTCGCGGGCGTGAAGCGCATCCTGGTGGTCGAGCAGACCCACAGCGGCCAGTTCCATCGCTACCTCCGGGCCGAACACGCCCTTGAAGGCGAGGTGCGCGCATTGCACAAACCGGGGCCGCTGCCAATGCGTCCTGGCGATATCTATCAACAGCTTGTCGAATGGAGCCGCTCATGAACGTCCCCTCGCCGGCCATGCTTTCGGCAAAGAACTTCAAATCGGACACCAAACCGATTTGGTGTCCCGGCTGCGGCGATTACGCAGTCTTGACGTCGCTCACCCGCGCCCTCGCCAGTCTCGGTCGTCCGCCCGAGGAAGTGGCGATGATCTCCGGCATCGGCTGCTCGTCGCGTATTCCGGCCTACATGAATTGCTACGGCTTTCATGGCGTGCACGGCCGGGCGTTGCCGCTGGCGACCGGCCTCAAGGTGGCGCGGCCCGACCTAACCGTGATTGCCGCGGGCGGCGATGGCGACGGCTATTCGATCGGCGGCAACCATTTCATGCACGCCTGCCGGCGCAACGTCGACTTGACCTACATCGTTATGGACAACCATGTCTACGGCATGACCAAGGGGCAATCATCGCCAACCACCGAGCCCGACTGGGACAACGCGCTAACGCCGGGCGGCACCGGGGTGCGGCCGTTTCAGCCGCTGGTCGTCGCATTGGCCTCCGGCGCCAACTTCGTCGCCCGCGCCTTCTCGGGTGATATCGTCGGCACCGCGGACATCATGACACAGGCGATCAAATCGCCCGGCTTTTCGCTGGTCGAGGTTCTCAGTCCGTGCGTGACTTTCCGGCCGGAACAGCGAGAATGGAAGGACCTCGTGCGGCCTTCGCCCGTGCCCGCAACCGACGATCCGGCGCGCGCGGCGCGGCGGCTGATGACCGATGACGGATTCAACATCGGCGTGCTCTATACCGGCCAACGCCAACCCTATCGGCCGAAGGGCAGCGAGACGGAGAAGTCTCTCGACGCGCTCTGTCAGGAGTTCGTCATCTAGACGCCGTCGCGGCGCGCGGGCGCGGATCACTTTCCGCGCAGCGCGAAGCGCGGGATGACGTATTCGAGAAGAAGGTTCAGGCTTTCTTCGACGTCGAGGCTGCCGGTATCGATCTGCAGCTCCGCGGCCTCAGGCGCCTCATAGGGCGCGCTGATGCCCGTAAAGTCGGCGATTTCGCCGGCGCGGGCCCGCTTGTAGAGGCCCTTGGGATCGCGTTCCTCGCAGATGGCGATATCCGCGTTGAGATAGATCTCGTGGAAGGCCTGCCCGACGGCCCGTCGTACCCGTGCGCGGTCGGAACGATAGGGCGAGATGAAGGCGGTGATGACGACGAAGCCCGCCGCGGCGAAGAGCGCGGCCACCTCGCCGGCACGGCGAATGTTTTCCGTCCGCTCCTCGGGGCTGAACCCGAGGTCTGCATTGAGGCCAAAGCGGAGATTGTCGCCGTCCAGCACGTAGACCAGGTAGCCGCGGGCGAACAGCCGGCGCTCGAGCTCTAGCGCGAGCGTCGATTTGCCGGAGCCGGAGAGGCCGGTAAGCCAGAGCACGCCGCCTTTATGGCCGTTCCGCTGCGTTCGCTCTTCGGTCGAAACGCGAGGCAGCTCGCGCTTGATATTGGTGGCGCGCACGGTAACGAGACCGCGCTGGTCGGGGTAACCCTCCATCGAGATCAAGCCGCCGCCGACGATGGCGTAGTCCTTGACCAGCACAAAGCGGCCGCTTGGCGCGCAATCGCCGTAAGCATCCAGAGCCAGGATACGATCGGCGCGCAGGATGACGTCGGCGCCGGCATGGCGCGGCACGGCGTTTCCGGTCAGCGGATCAAGCTCTCCGGGGTCGATCACTCGTTCGATCGCCTCGAGCGTGACATGGGCTCGCGCGGCGAGAATTTTCATGTCGAGCCGGGCGCCGG
>JAJYTL010000121.1 GCA_021793055.1 Pseudomonadota bacterium | reverse complement strand
CTCGGTCGAGCACTTTCGCGTCTTCCGCCGCTACCTTCTTTCCCGCCACGCGGGGGGCGGTATGGCCGACATGGACTATGGCGACTACCGGGCGATGGTGGAAGACACGCCGGTAGAGACTCATCTCTTCGAATTCCGCCATCCCGACAGTCGCCTCTATGGCGTCTGCCTGACCGACCGCATGGCCGACGGCATCTCCCTCGTCTACAGCTTCTTCGACCCCGATTTTTCCGCCACCAGCCCGGGCAGCTTCATAATTCTTTGGCACGTAGAGGAAGCGCGGCGCCTCGGGCTGGACTACGTCTATCTCGGCTACTGGATCGCCGAGAGCAACAAGATGGCCTACAAGACCCGCTTTCAGCCCCTCGAACGCCTGGACGCCGAAGGCTGGCGCCCGATGGATTTTTAACCCGGCGTCACACGGCACGCTCGACCGGCGTCTTCCGATGATGGGCAACCCCTCATCGCAAAGGAAGGAGACGTCATGAAGGGCATCTTCGCCATCGACGGAAGGTTCCGGCGTGGCGGCCTCGCCGCCATTTTCGCGCTTGTCGTTCTGTTCGCGTCGCCTCTGGCGCTCGCGCAATGCCCGGCCCACGACGCGGCCGGCTGGGGTCAGGCGATTGCCAACGGCCATGCCTGGGCCGCCCACGGCGCGCAGTTCCAGGCGGGAGTTGTCGTCAACGGCCTCGCCTATCCGCCGCCTTCGATCAACAACCAGGGCGAGTTCGCCACCCTGATCACCAGCATCATCCAGAATCCCGACCAGCACGCCAATATCGCGAACGGCCGGGCGAAATACTGGCTGAATGCGTCGGGCACGATCGTCATCGTTAATCCGCATGCCAACGACTGCGGCACCGCGTTTCGCCCGAACAACGGCGTCACCTATTACAACAACCTGAACTGAGAGGCTGCCATGGCCGGGAAAGGCGCAAGCGCGGAAAGCTTCGATCTGTCGTTCAGCCGAGACGAGCTTGTCGCCATCAACAACAGCCTGGCCTATGTCTGCCACGCCATCGCCCTGCCGGAGTTCTCGACCGTGATCGGGGTGGAGCGGGCGGACGCGCTCAAGCTGCTTCGCCGCCTCGGCGCCCGTCTGTCCGACCCAGCCGCGCGCTGAGGGCCGAGGGCGCGCTCGCGTCCGTCCTCCGGACGGCGCGAGCCGCCGTCGTCCGGCATCCGTCAGGCGTCGAAGCGGTTCGCCTTGCTGAAGCCCCGCGGCGGCAACCGCCCGGCGCCGGCACGATGGCCGAGCCAGGGCTCAAGATCGGTTTCGGTCCGGACCCGCTCGCCAAGACGCCAGGAAAGCCCGTCTCGCTTGGCGAACACCTTGGCGTCGCCGAGACCGCCGTCGCGGTATTTCTGCAAGGTGACGCCACGCCCGCGCGCCATGGTCGGCACGTCGCTCAGCGGAAACAGCAGGAGCTTATGGTTGTCGCCGACGCAGGCGACGGTGTCGCCCTCGGCGGCGGCGCAGACCTTCGCCTCGACGCCGGGCGCGACATTCAGTATCTGCTTGCCGGCACGGGTCTGCGCCAGCACCTGGTCTTCCTCAACCAGGAAGCCCTTGCCGTCGGTCGCGGCGACAAGCAGCTTCCGCCCCGGCCGATGGACGAAGAGCGCCACCACGTCCTCGCCCTCGCCAAGATCGACCAGCAACTTGACCGGCTCGCCTTGGCCGCGGCCGCGCGGCAGGCGATCGGCCTGAAGCGTAAAGAAGCGCCCGCTGGTGGCGAACAGGATCAGCTTGTCGGTGGTCTCCGCGTGCAGCCAGAAGCGGCCGCGATCGCCTTCCTTATAGGTCGTCTTGCCGTCATCCGCGACATGGCCGCGCATCGCCCGGATCCAGCCCTTGTCCGAGCAGATCACGGTCAAGGGCTCGCGCTCGACCATCGCCTCGACGCTGAGTTCGGCGACGACCGGCGCCTCGGCGAGCGTCGTCCGCCGGCGGCCGAGGGCGGTCTTTGGGCCGAACTCGCGCTTGATCTCGGTGATTTCGTCGCCGACCGCCCGCCAGCGTGCCTTCTCGTCCTTGAGCAGCGCCCTGAGGCCCTTGGCTTCCGCCGTCAAGGTCTTGTGCTCGCCGCGGATTTCCGCTTCCTCGAGACGGCGCAACTGGCGCAGCCGCATGTTCAGAATCGCTTCCGCCTGCACGTCGCTGAGACTGAAGGCGCGGCAAAGCTTCGCCTTCGGCTCGTCCTCCTCGCGGATGATCTTGATGATCTTGTCGAGATTGAGGAAGGCGACAAGGAAACCGTCGAGGATTTCCAGCCGGCGCTCGATCTCGGCCAGCCGATGGCGGCTTTTGCGCGTCAGCACCTCGTGGCGGTGATCGAGGTAGGCCTGCAGCACGTCGCGGAGGTTCATCACGCCGGGTATCTTGCCGCCCGCCAGCACCGTCATGTTGAGCCCGATCCGCACCTCGAGATCGGTCTGGCGGAACAGGGTTTCCATGAGTTGCGCCGGATCGACGCTGCGGCTCTTCGGCTCGAGCACGATGCGGATGTCTTCCGCCGATTCGTCGCGAACATCGGCAAGCCACGGCAGCTTGCGCTCGACCACCAATTCGGCCAGCTTCTCGATCAGCCGGCTTTTCGCCACCTGATAGGGAATCTCGGTGACCACGATGCACCATTGGCCGCGGCCGATATCCTCCTTCGCCCAACGGGCACGCAGGCGGAAGCTGCCGCGCCCCGTGGCGTAGGCCTGAAGGATGGCATCCCGCGGCTCGACGAGAACGCCGCCGGTCGGGAAATCCGGCCCCGGGAGATGCTCGACCAGGGTCTCGACCCGCGCCTTTGGCGCCTTGACGAGATGCAGCAACGCGTCGCAGATCTCGCCGATATTGTGCGGCGGAATGTTGGTCGCCATGCCGACCGCGATGCCGCTCGCGCCGTTCGCCAGCAGATTGGGAAAGGCGCCCGGAAGAACCACCGGTTCGCGATCCTCGCCGTCATAGGTCTCGCGGAAATCGACCGTGTCCTGATCGATGCCGGCGAGCAGGAGCTCGGCGACCCGGGTCAGGCGGGTTTCGGTATAGCGCATGGCGGCGGCGTTATCACCGTCGACGTTGCCGAAATTGCCCTGCCCGTCGACCAGCGGGTAGCGCTGCGCGAAATCCTGCGCGAGGCGCACCAGCGCATCATAGACCGACTGATCACCATGGGGATGGAACTTGCCGATGACGTCGCCGACGATGCGCGCCGACTTCTTGAAGCCGGAATTGGGATCGAGCCGGAGCTGGCGCATGGCATAGAGCAAGCGGCGGTGAACCGGCTTCAGCCCGTCGCGCACGTCGGGCAGCGAGCGGGAGGTGATGGTGGACAGCGCATAGGCGAGATAGCGGCTGGACAGCGCTTCCGCCAAGGCTATGTCGTGAATCGGGGATGGGATCGGCGTTTGGTCGGCCATGACCCTAACCTATCCCAGATATGGTATCCGCGCGAGCCAAACCCTCAATCAGACGCTCCCTGGCCGACGGCATTTTGCGCGCATGCGGCGCGAAAACCCGCTGTTCGAGGAAATGGCCGGTCAGTCTCAGCCCGTTCCGGATATCGATCAGCGGCTCGTTCGCGGCCGCCCCGCCGCGGCCGTCGGCGAGGAAGGCTGGCAACGGCAAAAGCCGCTCCTCGTAGCCGCCGGCCCGGTCCCGGGTCACGGCGCGGCCTGTCCTGGGCGAGACATAGGCGAGCCCCGCCGTCGCGCCGCTCACGGCGCAGGTTTCGAGATCCAGGCCATAGCCGAGCTCGGCCAAGAGGCCGAGCTCGAAGCGCGCGTAGACGGCCGGCCATTCGGCGCTCTCATCGAGGGCCCGAAGCAGCGCCTGAAAGGCCGCGAAAAGCGCCGGGTGCGGTTCATGCTCGGCCAGGGTCCTCTCGGTCAGCGCCGCGGCCGAGACCAGGGCGAGAAGGCGGAGCGGCGCGCCGAAGGTCGCCGCCGCGTGCGCGGTCTTGAGCTCGATCCGGTAATGGCCGAGATGCTCGGTAAGGCGGGCGCGCCATTCGGCGCTCACCTCGTTGCCGGGCTCGATCACGCCGCGCAGCCGCCTGCCCATGGCGCCGCGGACCAGCCCGGCATGGCGCCCATGTTCGCGCGTGAGCAAGCTCACCACGGCGGCGTGTTCGCCATGGCGCTGGCGGGCGAGAACGATGCCATCGTCGGTCCATTGCATGGCGCGAGCATAGCGAAGGCGGGGCGGCGGCGCATCTTCCGGCCCGGCAGGCGGCCTCGGCTCAACCTTCGTCGGGGAAATCCAGGCCCATTTCGCGGTAGCGCTCGGGATCGTCGAGCCAGCCGGCGCGCACCTTGACGAAGACGAAGAGATGGACGCGGCGATCGAAGACCTCCTCCATCTCGCGCCGCGCGGCGCTGCCGATCCCCTTGATGGTCTGGCCTCCCTTGCCGAGCACGATCGGCTTCTGGCTTTCCCGCGTCACATAGACCACCTGATTGATGCGGACGCTGCCATCGGGCGCCTCGCTCCACGCCTCGGTCTCGACCGTCGAGGCATAGGGCAGCTCGTCCCGCAGCCGGAGAAAGAGCTTCTCACGGGTGATCTCGGCGGCCAGCAGGCGCTCCGGCATGTCGGCAAGTTGGTCTTCCGGATAAAGCCAGGGTCCCTCCGGCAGGCGGCTCGCGAGATAGTTCCGCAGCGTCTCGACGCCGTCGCCGGTCAGGGCCGAGATCATGAACGTCGCCTCGAAGGTAAAGCGCTCGTTCAGCGCCGACGCGAGACCGAGCAGGGTCGGCTTGCTCACCTTGTCGATCTTGTTCAACACCAATATAGCGCCACGGCCAAGGCCGACCAGTTCGGTCAGTATGCGCTCGACCTCGGCGCCGAAGCCGCGCTCCGCGTCGATCAGAACCAGAATGCGGTCGGCATCGGCGGCGCCCTTCCAGGCGGCGCCGACCATGGCGCGATCGAGGCGGCGCCGCGGCTGAAAGATGCCCGGCGTGTCGACGAAGACGATCTGCGTCTGGCCCGCCATGGCGATGCCGGTGACGCGGCTGCGCGTGGTCTGCGCCTTCGGCGTCACGATGGCGATCTTGCTGCCGACGAACTGATTGATCAGCGTCGACTTGCCGGCGTTGGGCGCGCCGATGATGGCGACGATGCCGGCCCGGGTCGGCGTCCCCGGCGAAGGCGGATTGACGTCAGCCATGCGGCTCCCGTCCCTTCCCCGCCTCGAGTGTGGCCAGCAGGCGCGCGGCCGCGGCCTGCTCCGCCTCGCGCTTCGAGCCGCCCTCGCCGCGCGCCTCGGTGCCGCCGAGCCCGGGGCGGCCGGCAAACTCGGGGCGGCCGGCGAGCTCGGCGGTGACCACAAAGCGCGGCGCATGGGCCGGCCCCTCGTATTCCGCCAGGCGATAGACCGGCGGCGCCAGGCCGCGGCCTTGCGCCCATTCCTGAAGCGCAGTCTTGGCATCCTTGTCGGGCGGACCGAGATCGTCGATCCGCGGCGCGAACTGCGCCAGCACGAAGCGCTCGGCCACGGCGAAGCCGCCGTCGAGATAGAGCGCCGCGATCACCGCCTCGAGCACATCGGCCAGAATCGCCGGCTTTTGCGCGCCGCCCATCGCCTTTTCGCTGCGGGAAAACCGGATATGATCGCCGAGGCGAAGCGCGGTCGCCACCTGCGCCAGACATTCCTGGCGCACCAGCGCATTGTAGCGGTGCGCGAGATCGCCGGCCTTGGCGGCGGGAAACCGCCGGAACAAATGCGCGGCGATGACGAGGCCGAGCACGCGATCGCCGAGGAACTCCAGCCGGTCGTAATCGGCGCGCCGGCGCGGCCGCTCGACGCTCGGGTGGGTCAGCGCCTCGGTCAGAAGGGCGGCGTCGGCGAAACGATGTCCAAGCGCGTCCTCGATCCGGGCGAGTTCGGCCATGGTCAGGAAATGAAGGTGAATATCCGGCTGAAGCGAATGTCCCACGGCCAGTCCCACACCTTCCAGAAGGGATACCTGCCGTTGGTGGAGAAGAACAGCATATCCGCCCGGCCTACCAGATTCGCCGCCGGCACGAAGCCGACGCCGCCCTGGTTTTCCGGCACCCGGCTATCGGTCGAATCGTCGCGGTTGTCGCCCATCATGAAATAATGGCCCGGCGGCACGACAAAGACCGGCGTGTTGTCGAGCGGCTCGGTCGGATCCATGTAGACCGCGTGGTAGCTGACGCCGTTCGGTAGGGTCTCGATATATTGCGGATAATGATGAAGGACGCCGTGGCGGCCGCGCTCGACGAAGTCCTGCACTTGCCGCCGCTGCACCGGCTTGCCGTTGATGTAGAGTACGCTGTTCCGCATCTGGATACGATCGCCGGGCAGGCCGATAAGGCGCTTGATGTAGTCGATCGATGGATCGCGCGGCAGGCGGAAGACCACTACATCGCCCCGCTTCGGCTTATGGAAGAAAATCCGGCCGGAAAACAGCGGCAAGCTGAACGGAAAGGAGTAGCGGCTGTAGCCGTAGGCGTATTTGGCGACAAAAACGTAATCGCCGACCAAGATCGTCGGCTCCATGGAACCGGACGGGATGTTGAAAGGCTCGAACGCAAAGGTTCGGATGGCGAGCGCGATCAGGATCGCGTAGATGACGGTCCGAACAGTTTCGCCGACGGTGGCGCCGGACTTGGCTTTCATCTCCTTGCGAGATTCGTCGCTCGCACCCACTATGAAACCCTCACCTAAAATAGCGACAAGAACGCGGCGGCATCAAGCCAAGGGAAGGCGCCACTGTCAAGCGCCATCGCCGGAACCGCCACCGTCGGGAATGGCGGAGATGATGACCACGGCCTCGGCGAGGTCGCGCTCGTCGGTCATGGTGACATCGATCACCGCCCGCATGCCCCGCGGCGTGATTTCCTCAAGCCGGCGCAGCGCGCCGCCCGCAAGCTCGATCGTCGGCTTGCCCGAGCGGGCATTGACGACGCCGATATCGCGCCAAAAGACGCCGCGGCGGAAACCGGTGCCGAGCGCCTTGGCGCAAGCCTCCTTGGCGGCGAAGCGCTTGGCATAGGACGCGACGCGATTGCGGCGGCGTTCGGAGCGCGCGCGCTCGACCTCGGTGAAGATGCGCGCGAGAAAGCGCTCGCCGAATCGCTCGATGGTGCTCTCGATGCGGCCGACAATGATGACATCGTTGCCAAGACCGAGGATCATCGCCGCCTCATGCCGGACGCGGCGCGGCGCGCGGCGCACGCGCCGCGTCCATCACGGCGCGCATCCGGCGGATGGCGCTGTCGAGGCCGTTGAACACCGCCTCGCCGATCAGAAAATGGCCGATATTGAGCTCGACGACCTCGGCGATGGCGGCGACCGGGCCAACGTTGTCGAAGGTCAATCCATGTCCGGCGTGGCATTCGAGGCCGAGCGCCGAGGCCGCGGCCGCGGCCTGCACCAGACGGTCGAGCTCGGCGTCGCGCGCCGCGCCCTTGGCCTCAGCATAGGCGCCGGTATGAAGCTCGACCACCGGCGTCCGCAGCGCCTTGGCGGCGGCGAGCTGCTTGCGGTCGGGCTCGATAAACAGCGCCACGCGGATGCCGGCCGCGCTCAACTTGGCGACGAAAGGCCGCAGCGCCTCTTGCTGGCCGGCGGCGTCGAGCCCGCCCTCGGTGGTGCGCTCCTCCCGCTTCTCCGGCACGAGGCAGCAGGCATGCGGCAGATGACGCAGCGCAATCGCCACCATTTCGGCGGTCGCGGCCATTTCGAGATTGAGCGGCAGCGCGATCTCGCTCGACAGGCGCTCAATGTCGAGGTCCGAGATGTGGCGCCGATCCTCCCGCAGATGGGCGGTGATGCTGTCGGCCCCGGCCGCGGCGGCGAGCTTCGCTGCGCGCACCGGATCCGGGTGACCGCCGCCGCGCGCGTTGCGGATGGTCGCCACGTGATCGATGTTCACGCCAAGCCGGAGCGGTGCCGCCATCGTTCTCATGCCTCGGGTCTGCGTGGGCCGCCGCGCCGGCTCGCCCTGTTGCGCCGGAAGACGACGATGGCGCGGCTGACGGGATAATAGCTTGCGAACCAGACCAGCGTCGCCGAAAGGACGCCGCCGAGCGCCATCGGCGCCAAAATGTCCCAGACGTGGTGCGTCAGATAGGCGACATCGACGCCCTTGAGGGCGATCATCTGGTGGCCCGGCAAGAGCTGATGGCCGAGCCAATAGGTCCACCACCAGATGAAGGGAAAGGTCCAGGGATTGCCGATCAGCGTGCCGATCATCGCGGCGACCGGATTGCCGCCGAGCAGCCACGAGAAGGCGACCCCGAGCAGAATGTGGAAACCGAGAAAGGGGGTGAAACTCACGGCTGCGCCGCAGGCGAAGCCGGCGGCGATGCTGTAGGGCGAGCCCGACAGTCGCGCCAGCCGCAGGAACAAGTAACGCAGCCGCCGCTTCCAGCCGGCGGACGGCCACAAAAGCTCGCCGACCCGGCGCCCGATGGGCGGCCTTACGCGGCGCCGAAACATGTCAACCGGCCGGTGCCCCGGGCACGCAAGACGGAAACCGCCCGCATCCTACCCTCGCGCCCGCTCGACCGAGGTGATCGCGGGATCGGCGCGCAGCGCGGCGATGATATTGGTGAGATGGCGGACGTCCCTGACCTCGATATCCACCGCCATCTCGAAAAAATCCGGCGAGCGATTGGT
>JAJYTL010000120.1 GCA_021793055.1 Pseudomonadota bacterium | reverse complement strand
GTTCTCCTAGCAGCGCGCCGCCGGATGGGGCGGCGGATCGATCTGGTGGGGCTGATTGATCGTGGAAAATCTGGGCGGCTTGAACGACCGCCCCGAGCGGTGGACCGCAGGGTCTACCCCCGCTCGGACCGCAGCATGGTACGAAAGCCCTCGACTGTCAATTGGGCTTGGGCCGAGCCGGTTTCAAGAGAAGCCGTGATCAGAAAGGCTTCAAAACCACCAAAAGAACGATCGCGATCATGAGAAGCGTCGGCACTTCGTTCATCGCGCGATAGAAACGCACGCTATGAACATTGGCGTCGCGCTCGAAAGCCTTGCGCCAGCGGGCAAGAAAGCCGTGGAAGGTCGAGAGCGCGATGACCAGCAAGAGCTTGGCGTGGAACCAGGGCGCCATCCACCAATGGCCGAGGTAGGCGAGGCTCAAGCCGAAGGCCCAGGTCGAAATCATCGCCGGGTTGATGATGTAGCGCAAAAGCCGGCGCTCCATGACTTTGAACAACGCCGCCTCCGGGCCGTCCGCCGCGACCCCGGCGTGGTAAACGTAAAGCCTTGGCAGATAAAGCATTCCGGCCATCCACGCGATGACGCTGATGATATGGAAGGCCTTCAGCCAGAGATAGATCGGGCTCGCCATCACGCCGCTCCTTGTTGCTCGATCGCGCATTGCCGGCAGGCGGCCGGGCAGATGCGCCCGCCGCCTGCCGCCGCCAGGACCCGGTCTTGGCCGGTGCCGGCGAGGGTGTCGCGGACGATGCTGGCCAGGCCCTGGATGAACTTCCCGTTGGTCCCGACCGTCGGCAGCCGGGTATAGGATGGGACCCCGGCCGCCGCGGCGCGGGCGCGGTAATCGATGTCGAGCTCGACCAGGGTCTCGGAATGTTCCGAGACGAAGGCGACCGGCACCAAAACGATCGGGGTCTTATCGCGGCCGGCACGGGCGATTTCCGCCTCGGTCGCCGGGCTGAGCCAGGGCAGCGGCCCGACCCGGCTTTGGTAGCATATCACCCAGTCGAGATCGGGTTGGTTCAAGACCTCGAGCACCGCTTTGACGGTTTCCTCGACCTGCCAGGGATAGGGATCGCCGCGCTTCGCGATATGAAGCGGCAGGCCGTGGGCGGAAAACAGGACGCGGGGCTTTCGCCCGCTCGCCGCGGGCGCGGCGGCGGCGCCGTTCATGGCGGTGCGGATCTCCCCGGCGAGTGCCGCGACGAAGCCGGGCTGGCGCGGATAGCAGCAGATCGCACGGGTCTCGGCCGCGATTCCGGCCCGTTTCGCCTCGCGCCGCCATTCGGCGAGCGACGAGCCGGTGGTGGTGGTCGAATATTGCGGATAGAGCGGCAGCAGCAGAATACGGTCCGGGCCATAGGCCTTGATCGCGGCGAGCGCGGCGCGGGCGCGCGGGTGCCAGTGCCGCATGGCGATGAAGACACGGAAATCGGCAAGATCGCCGAGGTCGCGCAATGCCTGTTCCAGAGCCGTCGCCTGCGCCTCGGTTTCCGGCAGCAGCGGCGAGGCGCCGCCGATCTTCTTGTAGTTCTCGATCGCGAAGCCGCTGCGCCGCCAGGCGATGAACGCCGCCAGCATCTGGCGCAACGGCGCTGGCAAGCCGATGATCGCGGGATCGGAGAAAAGGTTCCGCAAGTAGGGCCTGACCGCTCGAACGCTGTCCGGGCCGCCCAGGTTGAATAGAACGACGGCGGTCCGGGTCATGGCCGCCGTCTCGTCATCGCCGCCAGCCGCGCACGATCTCGACCAGGCGGGCAACGTTCTCGACCGGCGTTTCCGGCACGACGCCGTGACCGAGGTTGAAGATGAAGCGGCCCTTCGCCAGGCGTTCGAGGATGTCCACCGCGGCGCATTCCATGGCCGCGCCGCCGAGCACGAGATACTGCGGATCAAGATTGCCCTGCACGGCGCTTTTCGCCTGCAGCGCCGCGGCCTGGACAAGCGGCACGGTGTAATCGAGGCCAACGCAATCGACGCCGGTCTGCTCGGCATAGGTTTCGATCATGAAACCGGCGTTGCGCGGAAAGGCGATAATCGGCAGATCGGGGTGGCGGGCGCGGAGCTTGGTCACGATCTCGGCCACCGGGCGCACGCACCAGCGCGCGAAGGCCGGCGCCGGCAGCAGCCCGGCCCAACTGTCGAAAAGCTGCACCGCTTCCGCGCCGGCTTTGACCTGGCCGTCGAGGTATTCGACCGTCGCCTCGACCAGAAGCGCGATCAGCGCGTCGAAACCGGGATCGCCGGAAAACGCCCAGCGTTTGGCGGCAGCGAATTCGGCGCCGCTGCGGCCCTGCACCATATAGGCGGCCAAGGTCCAGGGCGCGCCGGAGAAGCCTATCAACGCGACCTCCGCCGGCAGCGCCGCCTTGACCCGCGCCACGGTTTCATAGACCGGCGCCAAACGGCGATGAACATTTTCGAGCCGGAGCCGTTTCAGATCCGCACCGTTGCGGATCGGCTCCAGCACCGGTCCCTCGCCCTCGCGATAATCGAGTTTCTGGCCAAGCCCGTCGGCAAGCAGCGGCAGGTCGGCGAACAAAATCGCCGCGTCAAGGGGGAAGCGGCGCAGCGGCTGTAAGGTCGCCTCGGCGGCGTAGTCCGGCCGGTAGCAGAGATCGAGGAAGTCTGCCGCCTTATCCCGCAGTGCCCGGTATTCCGGCAGGTAGCGGCCCGCCTGGCGCATCAGCCAGATCGGCGGCGGCATGACGCCCGGCGATCGAAGCGCGCGCAGCAGGGGCTTGGTCGAGGGCCGGATCGAGGTCGTGGCGGTCATCGGGAAGACTTTTCAAGCATGCCTACTTCCTTAAGGAATCTCTTAAAGAAAGAAAAGGAGGTGGTAGAAGCTTGCGGCCGAATCTGTGGATGGCGTGATATCCCGAAACTTAGAATGAATCGTGATTTGTTGAACCGCACATCGGGATTTAAGTGGATAACCGTAAAAAATTCGCGGTTTTTCACGGGCGCGAAAAGCGGGGAAAACATGCATGAAGAGGATAGTCATTCCTGATTGATGCGAAAACCCCCCGTGTTCCCCAGGGTGGAATAAAGATATCCTTCGGGGGTAAAAGCAGGGAAAAACCTCGCTTCTGGGGAGCGATTTTGTGAGGCGGCGCGAAACCGCGAAGTTGTCCCCGCTTTGCGCCAAACATTCGAGGCCTTATGCACAGCGATCCGATCAAGGAATTCCATCTTCATCTGGTTTCGGATGCCACCGGCGAGACGCTGACCTCGGTCGCCAACGCGGTCCTGGTGCAGTTCGAGGCGGCACAATCGGAAACCCATATGTGGGTGATGATCCGCACCAAGGCAGGCCTCGAACAGGTTATCGGCCGCATCAAGGAGCGGCCAGGGATCGTGCTCTTTACCCTGGTGGATCAGGACCTCAGAAATCTGCTGGTGCGTCGTTGCAGCGAGATCCGGGTTCCCTGTATCGCGGTTCTGGATCCGGTCTTCGCCGCGGTCGCCGGCTATCTCGGCATCGAGAGCCGCGGCCTGCCCGGCCGCCAGCACGTCATGGACACCAACTATTTCAAGCGTATCGACGCCGTGCATTTCGCCATGTCCCATGACGACGGACAATCGGTCAGCGATCTGGAACAGGCGGACGTGGTCCTGGTCGGGGTCTCGCGCACCTCGAAAACGCCGACCTGCATTTATCTCGCGAACCGCGGCGTGCGTGCCGCCAACGTGCCCTTGATCCCCGACATGCCGCTGCCGGGCGAAGTCGAGAAGCTCATGAAGCCGCTGGTCGTCGGCCTCACCACCTCACCCGAGCGGCTGGTGCAAGTGCGCCGCCAAAGGCTGCTGGCCTTGCACGAGAGCAGCGTTTCGGCCTATGTCGATATCGACGTCGTGCGCCGGGAGGTGACCGAGGCGCGGCGCCTGTTCGCACGCAAGAACTGGCCGATCATCGACGTCTCGCGGCGTTCGATCGAGGAGACCGCGGCGACGATCCTCAGGCTTCATCTCGATCGCGTCAAAGGCCAGGCCAGCGATTAGGATCGGCGAGTGGGGTCGCGCGGATAAGCGCCGGCGGCCGATTCAGGCGTCGCGTTTGGCCCAGGCGAAGGGAACTTCGAGGCGCTTTTCCGCATCCGGCGAGAGAATCGCCTCGTCGGCGATCTCGATCCACGGCGCCTGCAGGTTGCTCGCCGGCCGCGGTCGCTCGTCCGAGGGCAGACCGGCCGCCGTGCGGCGGAAGCGGACGCGATAGAGCATCACCTGATAGCCATCGCCGCGGAAGCTCGGGAATTCCGAGGTCAAGCCCGCCGCCTTGGCCGCGATGTCGAAGCGGATGCGGTCCTCCTCGGAAAACTGGATCAGCATGTATTGCGTGATCAGCGGACCGTCGTCGAGAACGGTGAGGCGGGCATCCTCCTGGCTCGCGACGAAGACGGAGGCGCGCACGCTGTATTCGGCGAAAAGCTGTGCCGCAACGGCGGCGGCACCCTTGCGTCCGGAAGCGTTGTGCGAGAAGCCATAGTACTCGAAATACTTGGCCTCCAGTGCGTCGACGTAATCCTCGCCGCGCTCGAACAGACGGCGATCGATATAGCCGAGCTCGACCGCGAGGTTGCGGATGGCGACGTCGGTGAGCCGCTCGACCTTGACATGCATATGGGTGACGACGCAGGGGCCGGGTGCCTCGCCCTTGGTCGTCGGCCGCTCGATCATCACCGCGTAATCGAGGCTGCAGAGCTTTTTCAGCAAGCCCTCGACCTCGGGTGTATCGAGGGCGCAATGAGCGGCCTTGTAGTCGGTGCAATCGAGATGCGGCGCGATGCGGTTGAGGTTGCCCCAGGTGACGCGGTTCGAGGCGCGCAGGCGAAAGTGCTTGTTAAGGCCGGGCGGCAGCGTGCCGTCGAGCAGAAAGATCAAGGCGGTGTTCTGATAGCGTCGCTCCCCCGCCACGGCCGCATGGCGCGGCAGCACAGCGTCGGGCTCGACGAAGGGGTAGGCCTCGCCGTGGATTTCGTAATTGACGTAGCTGTCGAACAGCGCGTGCCCGATGAGGAAATCGGTCAGCCGCGCGGCTGCGGCGCCGTAGGCGTCGATGGGCCCGGCCTCGCCGCGCGGGTCATCGTTGCGCGGCGAGGCCGTCGGCACCAGGACCGGTTTGAATTTCTCCATCCGCTCGCCGCTTTCGCTCGCCCGCCGGACTTGCCGGGAAAACCGTTATCGTCGATAACCGTAACATGGGCGCAGGTCCGGCAAAAATAGGCATCTTGGGACAAAACGCGGAATTTGATCTGGTGTTGGCCTCAACCAGCACCGTTCGCGCGCGGCTTCTCGCCGCCGCGGGGGTACCATTCCGGGTCCGGCCGTCGGGCTTCGACGAAGGGCCGATGAAGCGAGAGCTGCGCGCACGCGCGCAGCCGGCCGGCGCCGCGGCGGCCGCGCTGGCGCAGGCCAAGGCGATGGCGGTCGCGGAGCCGACGGCGCTGGTGCTCGGCGCCGACCAGATACTGAGCCTGGATGGCGCCTGGTTCGACAAGCCGGCCGACCGGGCGGAGGCCAAGGCCGGGCTTCTTCGCCTCGCCGGGCGGACCCATGAGCTGGAGAGCGCGCTGGTGGTTATGCGCCAGGGCGAGGTTCTCTGGCGCCATGCGGAGACCGCGCGGCTGACCATGCGGGCGTTCGACGCGGCCTTGATCGAGGCCTATCTTGATGCCGCGGGCGCCGACGCCCTGACCTCGGTCGGGGCCTATCAGGTGGAGGGCGTGGGGGTGCAGTTGTTCGACAAGATCGAGGGCGATTTCTTCGCCATCCTCGGCCTGCCGCTCGTGCCGCTGCTGGGCTTTCTCCGCGGGTGGCGGCGATGAGCGCGGAGGCATCGACCCGGCTCGCCGGCGTCATGGGCTGGCCGGTGGCCCATTCGCTGTCGCCTCGGCTGCACGGGTTCTGGCTCAAGTCCTATGGCATCGACGGCGCCTATCTGCCGCTCGCGGTGCGGCCGGAGAACATCGCGGGCGCGCTGCGCGCGCTGCCGCTCCTCGGCTTCCGCGGCGCCAACGTCACCCTGCCGCACAAGGAAGCGACGCTCCGCACGGTCGATTGGGTCGAGCCCTTGGCGCGGCGGATCGGTGCCGTGAACACGGTGATCGTCGGCGACGACGGCAGCCTCGAGGGGCGCAACACGGATGCTTTCGGCTTTATGGAAAACCTGCGCCAGGGCGCGCCCGAGTGGCGTGCCGATGCCGGCCCGGCGGTGGTGCTCGGCGCCGGCGGCGCCGCGCGGGCGGTGGTGGTCGCGTTGCAGGACGCCGGCGTGCCGTTGATCTGCGTCGTGAACCGCGATCGCGCGCGGACCGAGGCGCTGGCCGCCGATCTCGGTCGCGATGGGGCGGTCGGGCGGATTGCGGTCGAGCCATGGCAGAGTCGGGACGAGGTGCTGGCCGATGCCGCGCTTCTTGTCAATTCCACCAGCCTCGGCCTTGCCGGCGGACCCGAGCTCGAAATCGCGCTCGACGCGCTGCCCAAGGCGGCGCTGGTCACGGACCTGGTCTATCGCCCGCTCGAAACCGGCCTGCTCAAGGCGGCGAAAGCGCGCGGCAACCGCACCGTCGATGGGCTCGGCATGTTGCTGCACCAGGCGCGGCCGGGTTTCGCCGCCTGGTTCGGCCGCGACCCCGAGGTGACGCCGGAGCTGCGCGCGGCGGTGTTGGCATGATCCGCCTCGGCCTCACCGGCTCGATCGGCATGGGTAAGAGCGAGACGGCGAAGATGTTCCGCCGTCTCGGGGTTCCGGTGTGCGACGCGGATCGGCTGGTGCACGATCTTTACGCGCCGGGCGGCGCCGCGGTGCGCGCGGTGGCGCAGGCGTTTCCCGGCGTGATGCGGGGCGGCGCCATCGATCGTGACGAATTGGGCCGGCGCGTCGTCGGCCGGCCGGGTGAGATCAAGCGGCTCGAGGCAATCGTTCATCCCTTGGTGCGGCGCGCGCAGTTGAATTTCCTCGCCGCGGCGCAGCGACGCCGCGTCAAGCTGGTGGTGCTCGACATCCCCTTGCTGTTCGAGACCGGCGGCGAGGCGCGGGTCGATTACGTGGCGGTGGCGAGCGCGCCGGCGGCGTTGCAGCGCGCCCGGGTGTTGCGCCGGCCGGGCATGACGGAGGCGCGGTTTCTCGGTATCCTGGGCCATCAGGTGCCGGACCGGGAAAAGCGCCGCCGCGCCGATTTCGTCATCCGCACCGGATTGGACCGCCGCGCCGCCCTGGAGCAGGTGCGGGCGATCGTGCGCCGGCTGCGGCGGCCGGCAGGGAACGGAAGACGCCATGCGTGAAATCATTCTCGATACCGAGACCACGGGGCTCGATCCGGACTCGGGCCATCGCGTGGTGGAGATCGGCTGCATCGAGCTGGTCAACCGCATCGCCACCGGCGACAAGTACCACACCTATATCAATCCCGAGCGCGACATGCCGACCGCCGCCTTCGAGGTGCATGGCTTGTCGAGCGAGTTTCTCGCCCGGCATCCGCGCTTCGCCGAGGTGGCGGAGGACTTTCTTGCCTTCATCGGCGATTCGCCGCTGGTCATCCACAACGCGGAATTCGACCTCAATTTTCTCGACGCAGAGCTGAAGCGTCTCGGTCGGCCGCCGCTCGGGCGCGACAACGTGGTCGACACGCTGGCCATGGCGCGATCCAAGTTCCCCGGCTCGCCGGCGAGCCTGGACGCGCTCTGCCGGCGCTTCGCCATCGATGCCTCGGGGCGCGAGCGCCACGGCGCGCTGCTTGACGCGGAGCTTTTGGCGGAAGTCTATCTTGAGCTGAACGGCGGCCGCGAGCCGGCGCTCGGGCTTGGCGAGGCGGCGGCGGAAATCCAGACCGCCGCCGAGAAGCGTCCGCGCGCTCCCCGGCCGCATGCGGCGAGCGAGGCCGAGATCGAGGCCCATCGCCGCTTTCTCGAACGTTTGGTCAAGGATCCGCTCTGGTTCGCGTCCTGAAAAGCGCCGGTCCGGTTGTGCTGAAGGGGCTTCCGTGCTAGCCCTGCCGGCAGCGAAAGGGAACGAAACGAAATGACAGACACCACAAGCGATACTCCGGACCAACCCGCGCCGCCGCAGGCGCCGGCCAACGGCGAGGCCTTGCCGCCCCGGCTTTTCCTTCGGGCGCAATACGTGAAGGACCTCTCGTTCGAGAACCCGCGCATGCCGGAAGGGCTCTCGCTCGGCGAGCGTCAGCCCCGGATCGACGTCAACGTGGATGTCCAGGGCCGCGGCATGGAGCAGCCCGGCGTGTTCGAGGTCGTGCTGCGCATGATGGTTTCGGCCAAGGACGAGGAGACCCCGGTGTTCGTCACCGAGCTGGTCTATGGCGGCGTGTTCGCACTGCAGAACATCCCGGTCGAGCAGGTCGAGCCCTTGCTGCTGATCGAATGCCCGCGGCTACTGTTTCCCTTCGCCCGGCGGATTCTGGCCGATGCCACCCGGGACGGCGGCTATCCGCCGCTGCTCCTCGATCCGATCGATTTCGTCGAGCTCTACCGCCAACACCAGACGCAGGCGCAGGCACAGATGCAGGGCGAGGCCCAGAGCCAACTCATGGGCGATCCGCAAGGCACCGCCTGAGGCGCGGCCGCGCCGGCGGCGACACCGGGCTCGGTCGCGCGGCGGCGCTTGCGCGCCGGCGCGGCCATCCCCGGCGGTGGCATCGCCACCTCGTCGCGGGCGCGGAACAGCGATGTGGCGAACACGCGGCGGATCGGCTGGCTGAATCCCGCGGGCGAATATTGCGTCCCCGCCGG
>JAJYTL010000119.1 GCA_021793055.1 Pseudomonadota bacterium | reverse complement strand
CGCTCGAAATCGATATGGAAGCCCTGGCGCACCACGCGCGTCGTTTCGGCCACGCTGCCGGTCAGGAACTGCAACTTGGGGTCGGCGGGATTCCAGCCGAACTCCTTGAGAAAGCCTCGCATCTCCGCCACGCCGGTCTGCCACGGATCGACGTTGAAGGCGACGAAGACGAGCTTGTCGGCATAGGGCGAACCGCGGAAATCGGCAGCAAAATTGGCGAGATGGACGGCGGTCAGCGGGCAGAAGTCGCTGCAATAGGGATCGAGAAAGGTGACGATCTGGATCTTGCCGCGGAATGCCTTCGAGTTCACCGTCCGACCGAGTTGGTTGGTCAGTTGGTAGCTCGGGGCTTGGCCGAGAACCGGATATTGCGCGCTTGCGGCCGATCTTCCGCCATGGCCGACAAAGAAACCACCAACCGCGGCGATCGCGGCCACCACCGCGATCATGAGGCCGACAACCAGAGGTCGCGCCGCCGAGCGGCGTGGGGCGTCGGCTGACCCGCCGTCCTGTCGATCGTTCATTGCCGCTTTCCCGCTGCGGCCCGTTGTGGGCCGCTGCCGCGCCACCATAGCAGGCTGCCAATCGCCGCGAAAGATAGCGGCCGGGCACCTGCGACAAAACGTCCGGTTTCGTCGTGGCGCCGGTGCCGGAAAAGCCGGTGCCGGAAGAAAAGACGCGTCGGCGATAAAATGGTAAAGGGGGCGTCTGGTTGCAATCCGGACGGACGAGGATGATTTCCAGTCTTTGTGTCTTCTGCGGTGCGAGCAATGGCGTCGCCGCGCAATATAGGGATGTCGCGGCGCGCTTCGGCCGGCTTTGCGCCGAGGCCGGTATCCGCCTGGTATACGGCGGCGGCCGGGTCGGGCTGATGGGCGTTTGCGCCGACGCGGCGCTGGCCGCCGGCGGTGCGGTGGTGGGGGTGATTCCGCGCATCCTGCATGCCCGCGAGGTCGCTCATACGGGCGTGCGGGAATTGCACCTGGTGCACGATATGCACGAACGCAAGCAGCGCATGTCAGATCTCTGCGATGGTTTCGTGGTGCTGCCGGGCGGCCTCGGAACACTCGACGAACTGATCGAGGTTGTCACTTGGCGCCAGCTCGGGCTGCATCGGAAGCCGGTCGCGATCGTCGACGAGGGCGGCTATTGGCAGCCTTTGCTCGGGCTGTTCGAACACGTCGTGGCGGAAGGATTCGCGAAGGCCGATATCCGGGGCTTTTATCACGTGGTGGCGAAGGTCGAACAGGCCATCCCGACCCTGCAGGCCGCGGTATCCAAGTAAGATGTGAAAAAATCCAGCCTTGCCCGGCGCTTCCATCGCCTCCGCTTTGACAGCGCGGGCGGCGATGCTTAGGGTTGGGGCCGTTTTCGATATTCTCCTGCTCGAGGGTGCTCATGGCAAAGATTAAGGTCAAAAACCCCGTCGTCGAAATGGACGGGGACGAAATGACGCGGGTGATCTGGAAGACGATCAAGGAGCAATTGATTCTGCCCTATCTTGATCTTCCGATCGACTATTACGACCTCGGCATAGAAAGCCGCGATGCGACCGACGACAAGATCACCGTCGATTCCGCCAACGCGACGCTGAAATACGGGGTTGCCGTGAAATGCGCGACCATCACCCCCGACGAGGCGCGGGTGAAGGAATTCGGCCTTAAGAGGATGTGGTTGTCGCCGAACGGCACCATCCGCAACATCCTTGGCGGCACGGTGTTCCGCGAACCCATCATCTGCCGCAACGTGCCGCGCTTGGTGCCGCATTGGACCGATCCGATCGTCATCGGCCGCCATGCCTATGGCGATCAATATCGCGCGTCCGACTTCCTCGTGCCGGGCAAGGGCAAGCTCACGCTCCGCTTCGACCCGGAAGACGGCGGCCAGGCGATCGAGCGCGAGGTCTTCAACTTTCCGGGTAGCGGTGTCGCGCTCGCGATGTACAACCTCGACGAGTCGATTCGCGGCTTCGCCCGCGCGTGCATGAATTACGCGTTGGCGCGGAAATGGCCGCTCTATCTTTCGACCAAGAACACCATCCTTAAGGTCTACGACGGACGGTTCAAGGACCTCTTCCAGGAGGTCTTCGACAGGGAGTTCAAGAGTCAATTCGATGCGGCGGGCGTCACCTACGAGCATCGCCTGATCGACGACATGGTGGCGGCGGCGCTGAAATGGACCGGCCGCTTCGTCTGGGCGTGCAAGAACTACGACGGCGACGTGCAAAGCGACACGGTGGCGCAGGGTTTCGGTTCGCTCGGGCTGATGACCTCGGTGTTGATGACCCCGGACGGCAAGACGGTGGAGGCCGAGGCGGCTCACGGCACCGTGACCCGCCATTACCGCCTCTATCAGCAGGGCAAGGAAACCTCGACCAATCCGATCGCCTCGATCTATGCCTGGACCGGCGGCCTCAAGCATCGCGCCAAGCTCGACGGCAATGCCGAGCTACAACGCTTCGCCGACACCTTGGAGCGGGTGACGATCGCGACCGTCGAAGGCGGCGCGATGACCAAGGATCTCGCCATCCTTATCGGGCCGGATCAGAAGTGGCTGACGACCGACGCCTTCATGCAGACGTTGGCCGACAACCTGCAAAAGGCGGTCGGCTAGCGCACGACGATTTCGGGTAGGCTCGATCCGAAATCTTATCCGTGCGCTGTTGCCGTAACTAGGAGCATGATTCTGCCCGGAAGGCGGGTACGCTTTTCGGGCTCATGCTCCGGCGCACGACGATTTCGGGTCGATCCGGCCCGAAATCGTGTCCGTGCGCTGCTCCCATGACATGGCAAGACACACGGCCCGGGTTGCGAAGACCTGGGCCGAACTTGTTCTCGGGGGCCTGATCTAAATTCTAGATGTTGTCTTCCGAGGGGCTCGCGTAATGCGGCCCCTTCATCCGCAGTTCCGCCTCGCGCACCACGGCGGCGCGGAGATCCGGGTGGCGCTGCATCAGGCTGCGGAAATCGGACGAGGCCAGAATCAGGAGCTGGCATTCGCTCAAGGTGACGACGGTGGCGCTGCGGCGGGTGTCGCGGAGAAGCGCGATCTCGCCGAAGTACTGCCCCTTGCCGAGGCGCACCGGTTCGGGCGAGACGTCGACCTCGACTTCGCCCGACATGATGAAGAACATGGCGTCGGCGGGGCCGCCACGGCGCACCACGACCTGATGCGCCGGCACCACCTGGGTGCGCAGGAGACGGGCGATTTCCGCGATCTGGGTGGCGTCGAGACGGGCGAAAAGCGGTACGCCGGCCACCGTGCGCCACGTCACGACGAAGTCCCGCCGGCGGATTTCCGCAGCAAAGCCGGTGGCGAGGATACCGGCGGGAAGCGCGAACATGATGATGCCGAGCACCATGACGAAGCCGCCGAACACGCGGCCGATCGGTGTGATCGGAATGACGTCGCCGTAACCCACCGTGGTCATGGTGATGATGCTCCACCACATGGCCGAGGGGATGCTGCCAAAGGCCTTGGGCTGCGCGTGGCGCTCGATGCCGTACATGACGCCCGAGACCAGGATCATCAGCACGCCCATGACCATGAGAGAGGCCATCAGCGCCCGCGCCTCGTTGCGGAAGACGGTGGCGACCAGGACCAGCGCCCGGCTGTAGCGGATGAGCTTTAGGATGGCGAGAAGCTGGATGACGTAAAGGACGTCCTGGTTGACCGGCGTCGCGAAAGCGGCGTAGCGCGGCAGCACGGTGAGGAGGTCGACGAGGCCGATGAAGGAGATCATATAGCGCCAGCGGCCGCGCCAGGGATGATCCTGGCCGAGCGGCGACGCCTCGGGCGTAACCCAGATGCGCGCGAGATATTCGAGCGTGAAAACGATCAGCGAGAAATAGCGCCCGCCGGCGAGGACTCTTTGCCAAATTTGCGGGAGATTCGGCAGCGTGCCGAAGATCACGCTGCAGACGGCGATGGCGATGGTGACGACGAGAAAACTGGACGTCGCCCGTCGCCCCAAGGTGCCGGAATCGCGCCAGGCCAGAGCCCGATAGAGGCGTAACCGCGCGCTGTCCCCCATGCCGCTCCGCCTCTGGCCCCTTCGATCAGGCTGCCCGGGTCATGTCGTGCAGGGCGGCTTCCACGGCTTCGAGCGCGGCCGCGGCACCGGTCGCGTCGGGTCCGCCGGCTTGGGCGAATTCGGGCCGCCCGCCGCCACCCTTGCCGCCGAGGCGCGTCGCGCCTGCGCGCACCAGATCGACCGCGCTGAGGCGGCCCGTCAGGTCGTCCGTGACGCCAACGACGAGGGCGGCCTTGCCCTCGTTCACCGCCACCAGCGCCACGACGCCGGAGCCGATTTCCTGCTTTAGCCCGTCGACCATGGCGCGAAGGTCCTTGGGCGGCACGCCGTCAAGCTGTTGCGCCGCATAGCGCACGCCGCCGATCTCGCTGGTCTTCGGGCCGGCGCCCGCCGCTTTGCTCCGCCTCGCCTCGCTCAACTGGCGCTCCAGCTTGCGCCGTTCCTCGATCAGGAGCGCGATGCGGGCTGGAACCTCGTCGAGGGGCGATTTCAGGGCGGCGGCGGCGGCGCGGAGATGCCGCTCTTCCTGATTGAGATGGCCCTCGGCCGCTTCGCCGGTCAGCGCCTCGATACGGCGAACGCCGGCGGCGACGCCCGATTCAGCGACGATCTTGAACAGGCCGATATCGCCGGTGCGCCGCGCATGGGTGCCGCCGCAAAGCTCGACGGAGTAGGGCGCCGCGTCCTCGTCGTTGCCCATGGCGACGACGCGGACCTCGTCGCCGTATTTCTCGCCAAACAGCGCAAGCGCGCCGGCATCGATCGCCTGCGCTGGCGTCATCAGCCGCGTACTGACGCCAGTGTTGCGCCGGACGACGCGGTTCACGTCGGCTTCGATGCCGGCGATTTCGGCCTCGCTTAAGGGCTTCGGGTGCGAGAAGTCGAAGCGCAGCCGCTCGGGGGCGACGAGCGAGCCCTTCTGCGTCACGTGCGGGCCGAAAGCGCGCCGGAGCGCAGCGTGCAGAAGATGGGTCGCGGAGTGGTTGGCGCGAAGCCGCGTCCGCCTGGCGTTGTCGATCTCGAGCTCGACGGTCTCGCCGACCGCGATCCGGCCGTTGCCGATCACGCCGTGATGGACATAGAGATCGCCAAGCTTCTTGGCCGTGTCCTGAACCTCGATCACGGCGCCGCTGGCGCCGCGGATGGTGCCGGTATCGCCCATCTGGCCGCCGGATTCGCCGTAGAAGGGGGTTTGGTTGACGACGACCGCGACCTTGGCGCCGGTCTCGGCGCGCTCGACGCGCTTGCCGTCGACGACGATGGCCTGGATTTCCGCCGCCGCGCGGCCGCTGTCGTAGCCGAGGAACTCGGTGGCGCCGACGTCTTGGCGGATTTCGAACCAGACCGTTTCGGTCGCCGCTTCGCCCGAGCCGGCCCAGGCCTTGCGCGCTTCCGTCCGCTGGCGCGCCATCAGCGCGTTGAAGCCGTCGTAATCGACCTCGTGGCCGCGGCCGCGGAGCGCGTCCTGGGTCAGGTCGATGGGGAAGCCGTAGGTGTCGTAGAGCCGGAACGCGACCTCACCTGGGAGCGGGACGCCGCCGCCAAGTTTCGCCACTTCCTCGTCGAGGATCTTGAGGCCGCGGGCCAAGGTCTGATGGAAGCGGGTTTCCTCGAGGCGGACGGTCTCGACTATGAGCTCCTTGGCGCGCACCAGTTCCGGGTAGGCGCGTCCCATGCTGTCGACCAGATCGGGTGCCAGGCGATAGAGCACCGGCTCCTCGCAGCCGATGAGATGCGCGTGGCGCATGGCGCGGCGCATGATGCGGCGCAGGACGTAGCCGCGGCCGTCGTTCGAGGGCAAGACGCCGTCGGCGACGAGAAAGCCCATGGCGCGCAGATGATCGGCGATGACCCGGTGCGAGACGCGGGCTGGCCCGTCCGGGTCGGTGCGGGTCGCTTGCGCCGAGGCCTCGATCAGGTTGCGCAGCAGGTCGGTGTCGTAATTGTCGTGCTTGCCCTGCAATACGGCGGTGATGCGCTCGAGCCCCATGCCGGTGTCGATGGACGGCTTCGGTAGCGCGACGCGCTCGGATTTCGAGCGCTGGTCGTATTGCATGAAGACCAGGTTCCAGATTTCGACATATCGGTCGCCGTCGGCGTCGGGCGACCCGGGTGGTCCGCCTTGGAGCGCTGGGCCGTGATCGTAGAAGATCTCGGAGCAGGGGCCGCAGGGTCCAGTGTCGCCCATGGCCCAGAAATTGTCGCTCGTCGCGATGCGGACGATGCGGGACTCCGGCAGGCCGGAAATCCGCCGCCACAGGCCGAAGGCCTCGTCGTCGTCGTGATAGACGGTGACCCAGAGGCGGTCCTGGGCGAGGCCGAGCTCCTTGGCGACAAGGCCCCAGGCGAGCTCGATCGCGCGCTCCTTGAAGTAGTCGCCGAACGAGAAATTGCCCAGCATCTCGAAGAAGGTGTGGTGGCGGGCGGTATAGCCCACGTTGTCGAGATCGTTGTGCTTGCCGCCGGCGCGCAGGCACTTCTGGCTGGTCGTGGCCTGGCTATAGGGGCGCGTTTCGGCGCCGGTGAAGACGTTCTTGAATTGCACCATGCCCGCGTTGGTGAAGAGCAACGTCGGGTCGTTGCGCGGCACGAGCGGGCTCGAGGGAAGCACGGTATGGCCGTGTCCGGCGAAATAGTCGAGAAACGCTCTACGAATGTCGTCGCCAGTCTGCATTACTTCTCCGTATCGCGCCGACCGAACGCAAAACCCATCCCGCGCGCCGGCCCAGAATTTCGGACGGTCCGCTATTTAGCGTTTTGCAGGCCGCCCGTCCAGCGTCCGCGGGGTCGCTCGGCAGCCGGCAAACTCAGAATTTCTCGACCCAAGGCCGCAAGTCGATCTCGTGGCTCCAGGCGCTTTTCGGTTGCTGGTGGAGCTGCCAATAGGCTTCCGCGATCGCCTCGGGGGCAAGGAAGGCGTCCTTCGGCCGGTCCTTGAAGCGCTCCGGATAGGCGGCGCGGCCGCGCGCGGTGTCGATGCCGCCGTCGATCACGACATGGGCGATATGGAGGCCCTTCGGCTGCAGCTCCCGCGCCATGCTCTGGGCCAGGGCGCGGAGCGCGAATTTGCCGCTGGCGAAAGCCGCGAACTGCGCGCCGCCACGAAGCGAGGCGGTGGCGCCGGTGAACAGGATGGTGCCCGCGCCCCGCGGCGCCACGCGCTTGGCCGCCTCGCGGCCGAACAGGAAGCCGCCGAAGCAACAGGTTTCCCAGGCGCCGCGATATTGCTCCGCGGTGAGATCGAGGATGCTGGCGCGGGGAAAGCTCGCGGCGTTATAGACCGCGAGCCGGATCGGGCCGAGATCGGCCTCCACCCGTTCGAGCAGCCCTGCCACCGCGTCTTCGTCGCGGGCGTCGACGCCATAGGCCTGGATGCGTCGCCCATCGGCGCGGCAGGCGCCGGCGATGCTTTCGACCTCCGCCGCGCGCCGTGCCGCCGCCGCGACGGCGAGACCGCCTGCGGCGAAACGTCCGACCAGCGCGGCCCCGAGCCCGGGGCCGACGCCGAGTACGACGGCGCTGCCGTTTCCTGTCGCTTCGCTTGCCATGGCCCGAGCTTAGAGGAAAGTCCCGGCGCTTGCCAACGCCGCGCCTGCGGCCGTCATTGCCCTTCGGTGTTCGCGATCGCGCCGGCGCCGGGCTATAGTCCCGGCTGCAAAAGAAACCGCAAGGATCCGTTCGCCATGACCGATGATCTTTCCTTGGCCGCTGCCAGCGACCTGCTCGCCCTTTACCGCACCAAACAGGTGTCGCCGGTCGCGGTGGTGGAGGCCTGTCTGCGGCGCATCGCAGCCGAGAACGGCGTCGTCAACGCCTATTGCCTGGTCGATGAGGCTGGCGCCCTGAAGGCGGCGCGGGAATCGGAGGCGCGCTGGGCCAAGGGCCAGCCGCAAGGCGCGCTCGACGGCGTGCCGGTGTCGATCAAGGACCTGATCCTGACCAAGGGATGGCCGACGCTGCGCGGCTCGAAGACCATCGCCGCTGACCAGCCGTGGCTCGAAGACGCGCCGATCACCGCCCGGCTGAAGGAACAGGGCGCCATCGCGTTGGGCAAGACCACGACGCCGGAATTCGGCTGGAAGGGCGTCACCGACAATCCGCTGACCGGGATCACCCGCAATCCCTTCGATCCGGCCAAGACGCCGGGCGGCTCGTCGGGCGGCGCCGCGGTCGCCGTCGCTTGCGGCATGGGGGCGCTCGCGGTCGGCACCGACGGCGGCGGCTCGATCCGCATCCCCGCGGGCTTCACCGGCGTTTTCGGCCTGAAGCCGAGCTACGGCCGGGTGCCGGCCTGGCCGCCGAGCATTTTCGGCACGCTCGCCCATGTCGGCCCGATGACCCGCACGGTGACCGACGCGGCCCTGATGCTGAACGCGATATCGGCGCCGGACTGGCGCGATTGGCTGGCCCTGCCGGCCGACGGGCGCGATTTCACCGCCTGTCTCGAGGCGGGCGTCGCCGGGCTCCGCGTCGCCGTTAGCCTGAAGAGCAACGGCATTGCGGTGGATGCCGAGGTCGCCGCCCTGGTGCGTGCCGCGGCCAAGGTCTTTGCCGAGCTCGGCGCCCGGGTGGAGGAGGTCGACCCCGAGATCGCGGATGCCCCCGAAATCTTCCGCACCCATTGGTGGGCCGGCGCCCGGCAGGTGGTGCGGGCGGTGCCGGAAGCCGCGCGCCCGCTGGTCGATCCGGGCCTGCGCGGCCTGGCCGCGGCGGCGGAGG
>JAJYTL010000118.1 GCA_021793055.1 Pseudomonadota bacterium | reverse complement strand
GCTACCTCGAACAGCAGGAAGCCCTGTCGCGCTACCAGAACTATCAGCTGGCCGCCGCCTATCTCACCTTGACCAGCAACGTCGTGACCCAGGCGATCAATCTTGCCGCCGCGCGGGCCGAGATCAAGGCTGCGGAAGAGATCATCGCCAGCGACCAGCGCAATCTGGACCTGGTTCGCCTTGAGGTTGAAGCCGGCAAGGTGGCCGAAACAGATCTCCTCACGGCCGTCAGCCAGCTGGCGAGCGACCGCACCCTGTTGCCGCCGTTGCGCCAGCAGGAAAGCGTCGCGCGCCACGCCCTGAGCACCCTGGTCGGGGAAACGCCGGCCGGTTGGTCGCCGCCGAATTTCGATCTCGGCGCCTTCGCCCTGCCCGAGACGCTGCCGGTCAGCCTACCGTCGTCACTGGTCCGCCAGCGGCCCGACATTCTCGCGGCGGAGGCCGAATTGCATGCGGCCAGCGCCGCGATCGGCGTCGCCACGGCGGAACTCTATCCTCAGATCAGCCTCTCCGCCTCACTATCGCAAAGCGCGCTCTCGGTCGGCCGCCTGTTTTCCGGCGCCAGCACGCTGTGGTCGGTGGCGGCCGATCTGACGGCGCCGATCTTCCACGGCGGCACGCTGGAGGCGCAGCGGCGCGCCGCGATCGACACCTACCACGCGGCGCTCGCGACCTATCAGCAGACCGTTCTGCAAGCCTTCCAGCAGGTCGCCGACGTGCTCCAGGCGCTCGCCCACGACGCAGAACTCATCCAAGCGCAGAGCCGGGCGCTGGCGGCCGCCAAGGCCTCGCTCACCCTCAACCGCGAGAGCTACGCCGCCGGCCGCACCAGCATCATCAACCTGCTGGACGCGGAGCGGCTTTACCAACAGGCGCTGCTAGGCTATTTGAAGGCGGAAAGCCAACGTTACGCGGATACCGTGCAACTTTTCGCTGCCATGGGCGGCGGTTGGTGGCATAAGATTCCGCTCGCCAAGCCCGTGAGCCGGTGCCCGTTTTGCGCCGGACTTGCGGCGACCCCGGCCAGCGGAGACAACCGAAAGTGAAGCCGTGAGCATCGCCGTTTCCCGTCTCAACCGCCAAGACCCGCCCGTCACGGGCTCCGATCGCCGCTATGGCCGCAGTATCCTGGTTGTCGCGCTGGCTGGGTTCGCCCTCTCCGCCTGCGCCCTCGGGCCAGATTTCCGGACCCCGCCGGCGCCAAAGGTCGCGGCCTATACGGCCAAGCCGGTGACGATCAAGACGGCGGCAGCCGGCGGTCCGGCCGGCGCCAAGCAGCATTTCAAGCTCGGCGCCGAGATTTCCGGCGATTGGTGGCACATCTTCCATGCCGCCGATCTCAACAGCACCATCAAGCTCGCGGTCGCCGACAATCTGACCCTCGCGGAGGCGCGCGCCAATCTCGGCCAGGCGGAAGCCGAGGTCGCGGTCGCGCGCGGCGCCTATTTCCCTCAGATCAACGGCTCCGCCGGCGCCTCGCGGCAGGATTTCAGCTACCTGCAAATCGGGCAGAACGCGGCGGGACCGGTCTATAGCCTCTACAGTACCGGCGCCAACGTCAGCTATCCGCTCGATATTTTCGGCCTCGCCCGGCGCACGGTCGAGGCCCAGACCGCCCTCGCCTCGGTCAAGCGGGCGGAGCTTGCCGCCGCCTATCTCACGCTCACCGGCAACGTCGTTTCCGAAGCGATCAACATCGCCGGCCTGCGCGCCCAAATCTCGGCCGTGGACGAGCTGATCCAGGTCGACAAGAAAAACCTCGCCTTGGTGAAGGCCCAGGTTGCCGCCGGCGCGGTCGCCGTTTCCGGACCTCAACTCCTCAGTGCGGAAAGCCAGCTCGCCCACGACCGCACGCTGTCGCCGTCGCTTTATCAGGAACTTTCGGTCGCCCGCCACGCCCTGGCCCTGCTTCTCGGCCGCGCCCCGGCGCAATGGTCGCCACCCGCCTTCGATTTCGCGGATTTCACGTTGCCGGAGAAGCTGCCGGTTAGCCTGCCCTCAGTGCTGGTCCGCCGCCGCCCCGACATTCTGGCCGCGGAAGCCGGCCTGCACGCGGCCAGCGCCCGCATCGGCATCGCGACCGCCGAGCTTTACCCCCAAATCACCATCGGCGCGGCCGGCAGCTTCAACAGCTTGACGGCCGCCAAGCTGTTTACGCCGCCCGGCCGGTTGTGGAGCCTCGGCGCCAGCTTGACGTTGCCGATTTTCCACGGCGGCGCGCTCGAGGCGCAGAAGCGGGCCGCGATCGCCGCATACCGCGGGGCGGCGGCGGCTTACAAGCAAACCGTGCTCCAGGCCTTCACACAAGTCGCCGACGTGCTCCGTGCCCTATCCCACGACGCGGAGCTTCTGCAGGCCGAAGTCCACGCGCTCAATACCGCAAAGAAGGAGCTCGAATATTCGCGCACCAGCTTGACGGCGGGCGCGTTCAGCACGCTGCAGCTGCTCGATGCGACGCGCCAGTACCAACAGGCGAAGCTCGGTTACGTCCGCGCGGTGGCGCAGCGCTACCAGGATACGGCGCGGCTTTTCGTCGCCATGGGGGGCGGCTGGTGGCAACCGGAATCGCCCTTCCACGCCGCTGCCGTACCCGAGTCCGGCTACCGGGAAATCGAATGGAGCACGACTAAATAAACAGTAATATCAATCAATTATATGATATTTCTAAGGATCATCCATAAACCTGCCACGAAATGGTCACCCGCGCGCCGGGGACGCAGGGCTATGGTTTATGGACTTCTCCCTTGCACCCTCACTAGCCCCGCCGCCGCGCGGGGCTTCTTTTCGGCCGCAGCGCGTCATTGCGGTGCGGGCACCAGAATTCGGTCAACCAGAACGCCGGCCATATCGCGGCCATAGGCTGCAGCGGCACGTCAGCATGGCTAGACGATCGGCGTCGATCAGTGTAGCCACGGCCACAAGCCGCCTGCTTGGCGTCGGCACCGGACTTTACCCACCGACCAGAATTTCGGCGTTGTCGCCCTATTCCCAGAGCAGATCCGGGACCTGCTCGATCGTTTCCAGCGCCTCGTAGCGCAACGGTGCTGAATTCATCCGCCTCGCTCCCTATATATGGTCTCGAAAGCGGCGCGCGGGCCGCGCGCGGCGCTCGTCCCAACCCGGCCCAGACAGGCAACCGGGTCACCACAAAGCGGCGCATATCCCCTTGTTATGGGCGGAAAAGGCAAAGGCCCGAGCCTTGCCAGCCTGGGGCAAACCTTTCATACTTTGAGTTATGTTGCGAACGGGTCGACAAACTCTGCGTAAAGGCGCCACGACGACGGACGCAAGGCGCTGCGATTTTCCCGAATGCGGATGCGCCGGCGAATACAGGGCGCCAAAATCCCGCGATCCGGAAGGCGGCCATTATTGGTTTTGCCTCGCCCATATCCGCGACTACAACGCATCCTGGGATTTTTTTGCCGGCATGAACCAAGCGGAGATCGAGGCCTATCAGCGCGGCAACGCCACGTGGCATCGCCCGACCTGGCGCTTCGCGCCGGGCCACGCGGGTCCGGGAGCGGTGGAGTGGTTTGACGCCACCGACGTGCTCGGCCAGGGCTTCGGCTTCGCCTTTGAGGCGAAAAACCACACACCGCCGGCGCGATCGGTCGATCCCGCCGAACGGCAAGCGCTCGCGGATCTCGATCTGCCGCCCACGGCGACATGGCCCGAGATCAAGAGCCGCCACAAGCAGCTGGCGAAACGCTACCATCCCGACGTCAACGGCGGCGATAAGCAGGCGGAAGATCGCCTGAAGCGCATCAATCGGGCCTATACCTACCTCATGTCGTGCGGTTACAGTTAAGTTTTGTCGCGCGCAAACCTCTGCCAATCCCAAACAAGCGAGCAAAAGTTTATGAAATCCGTTGAGCCATCGGGTGCCACTTCCAAGGGGACTCCCGGGTTGCCCGATATCCAGGTCTCCGTGCGGCAGGTTTTCGGCCTCGATACCGACATGCTGGTGCCGGGATTTTCCATCACCAGCGATCACGTCCCCGATCTCGACGAGTCCTATCGCTTCGATCACGACACCACCTTGGCGATTCTGGCCGGGTTCGCCTTCAATCGGCGCGTCCTGGTTCAGGGCTACCATGGCACCGGCAAGTCGACCCATATCGAGCAGGTCGCGGCGCGGCTGAATTGGCCCTGCGTCCGCGTCAACCTGGACAGCCACATCAGCCGGATCGATCTGATCGGCCGCGACGCCATCGTGCTCCGCGACGGTCAGCAGGTGACCGAGTTCCGCGAGGGGCTGCTGCCCTGGGCCTTGCAGAACCCGACTGCGCTCGTGTTCGACGAATACGACGCCGGCCGGCCGGACGTGATGTTCGTAATTCAGCGCGTTCTGGAGGTCGAGGGCAAGCTGACCTTGCTCGATCAGAACCGCGTTATTCGGCCGCACCCGGCGTTCCGTCTCTTCGCGACCACCAACACCATCGGCCTCGGCGACACCACCGGCCTCTACCACGGCACGCAGCAGATCAACCAGGGCCAGATGGACCGTTGGAACATCGTCACGACCCTGAATTACCTGCCGACCGACGAAGAGATCGCCATCGTTCTCGCCAAGGTGCCGAGCTACGACACCGAGGCCGGCCGCAAGACGATCACCGCCATGGTCCGGGTTGCCGATCTCAGCCGCGCCGGCTTTATGGCGGGTGACATTTCCACCGTCATGAGTCCCCGCACGGTGATCACCTGGGCGGATAACGCGAAGATCTTCGGCGACGTCGGTTTTGCCTTCCGCGTCACCTTCCTCAACAAATGCGACGAGGTGGAACGGCCTTTGGTGGCCGAATACTACCAGCGGTGCTTCGGCGAAGACCTTCCGGAATCCGCCGCCACCGTCCGCATGGCGTGAGGCGAACCAGGCTGAGGACAGCGTGAACAAGCCGGAAACGCCCGCGGATACCTTTAAACGCGCGCTCACGGCGGCGGTGCGGGCGATCGCCGCGACGCCGGAGGTCGAGGTCGACTTCGCGCCGGAAACCCCGACGTTGCGCGGCAAGCGCGTACGCCTGCCGGTACCGCCGCGCGACCTGCCAGCCGATGAGATCGCGCGCATGCGCGGCACCGGCGACGCGCTGGCCCTTCGCCTCCGCCATCACGACGAAAAACTCCATACCCGCCTGCTGCCAGGTGGCGGCACCGCCAAGCTCGCCTTCGATGCCGTCGAGCAGGCGCGCGTGGAATCCCTTGGTGCCTTGCAGATGAAAGGCGTCGCGGACAACCTCCAGTCGGCGCTTGAGGAGCGCTGCCGCGCGCGCGGCTACGCCCGCGTGCATGACCGCTCCGAGGCCCCCCTCGAAGAAGCGCTCGGCCTCATGGTGCGCGAGCGCCTGACGGGCACGCCGATCCCGCGATCCGCCGAGCCCATGGTCGCCCAGTGGCGCGACTGGATCGAAGAAAAGGCTGGCGCCGACCTCGCCAGCCTCGCCGCCGCCATCGACAGCCAGGACGATTTTGCCAAGCTCGCGCGACGACTGATCGTCGATCTCGATCTCGCCGAGGACGGGCAGGATACCGATACCGACGAGACCGAGGGCGAGAGTGAGAACGGCCAGTCGCCGGAACCGAGCGAGGGCGAATCGGACTCAGGCGAGGCCATGGAGGCTTCCGGCAGCCTGTCGTCCGAAGCCCAAGAGGGCGCCGGCGACGAGGCTGCCGACGCGGAAGCCGGCGCGGCGGGCGACAAACAGGTGGCGGGGTCGGGCGAAGAGCCGGGCAAGGGCCGGCGCCCACCCTATCCGAATTTTCACAAGGATCACAACCGGGAACCGCCCTATCACGGCTATACCCTCCGCTTCGACGAGGTGGTGCTGGCCAGCGAGCTTTGCGACGACGAGGAACTCGGACGGCTGCGCAAGCAGCTCGACCAGCAGCTCCACCATTTGCAGAGCGTGGTCGGACGTCTCGCCAACCGGCTGCAACGACGGCTTCTCGCCAAGCAGACCCGGACCTGGGACTTCAATCTCGAGGAAGGGATGTTGGACGCCGCCCGCCTCGCCCGCGTCGTCGCCAACCCGGTTCTGCCGCTTTCCTACAAGCAGGAGAAGGAAACCGAGTTTCGCGATACGGTGGTGACGCTCCTTATCGACAATTCAGGGTCGATGCGCGGCCGGCCGATCACTATCGCCGCGATGTGCGCCGATATTCTCGCCCGCACGCTCGAGCGCTGCGCGGTCAAGGTCGAGATCCTGGGTTTCACCACCCGTGCCTGGAAAGGCGGGCAGTCGCGCGAAGCCTGGCTTGCCGACGGCAAGCCGGCCAATCCCGGCCGCCTCAACGATCTCCGCCATATCATCTACAAGGCCGCCGACACGCCCTGGCGGCGCACCCGGAAGAGCCTCGGCTTGATGCTCCGTGAAGGGCTGCTCAAGGAGAACATCGACGGCGAGGCGCTGCTCTGGGCCCATGACCGGCTATTGGCGCGAAACGAGATGCGCAAGATCCTGATGGTCATCTCGGACGGCGCGCCGGTGGACGATTCGACCCTGTCGGTCAATCCGGGCAACTATCTCGACCGTCACCTGCGCCAGGTGATCGAGCGAATCGAGAACTTCTCGCCGGTCGAGCTGGTGGCGATCGGCATTGGGCACGACGTTACCCGCTATTACCGCCGCGCGGTCACCTTGGTCGACGTCGACCAGTTGGCGGGCGCGATGATGGAAAAGCTGGCGGAACTGTTTGACGAAAGCCCCGTCGCCGCGCCGCGCAGCGCCCCCACCGCCGCGCGTGAGGCGCATTGAACCGGCCGGCGGCCGACCCTGCCCATCTCGCGGCGGCAGCGCCCCATTGGGTTAAGAATTTGTTGCGACGTGCAAAACCGCGTGATAGATGACGATTCGCGGATACTTGTGCTCGGGTGATGGGAGTTGGGGGCGAGCACTTTGCGATTGTCGGATTTTAAATCCTGCCACGGAAATTCCATCGCTTTCGTCCGAGAGCAACGAAGTTTTTTTTGCAAGCGGCCGGAGGTTGCAAGGCAGGTTAGGGGGCGCTCTTGAGCGCACGTCCCGAATTGGACGGCTTTCGCAATTTCCTGCGCGATCCAGGGCCAAGCGCTTCCCGATCGCGGCGGATCGCCTATAGCGTCATCATTGGTTGGCCTTGGTTCCTCCTTGTCGCCGGCCTGCTGATCTTGACCGCGCTCCCCGTCGATCTGGGCGTCCAGGCCACTTTTGGCGCGGTATCGCTTTTTGTCCTTGCCGTGCTCCGGCGCTGGCGCGACAACCGCTTCGCGCGCACGTTGTCGTTGGTCGTCATGCTGATGATCAGCCTGCGCTATATCTTCTGGCGCACCTTCTTCACGCTGGACTACCCGGGGCTGTTTGATTTTATCGGTACCATTCTTCTCTACGGCGCCGAAGTCTACGGCTTTCTGCTTTTCCTGCTCGGATTGGTGGTCAACCTGTCGCCCGTCAACCGCGTGAGCGTGCCGACCGATTGGGACGACGCCAACCTTCCCACGGTCGATGTGTTGATTCCAAGCTACAACGAGGACAAGGAGCTTCTCTCGATCACCCTGGTTGCCGCCACTCAGATCCGCTATCCCAAGGGAAAGCTCTCGGTCCATCTGCTCGACGACGGCGGTACCGACGAGAAACGAAACGATCGCGATCCTGCCAAGGCCGCGCTGGCCTTGGCCCGCCACAAGGAACTTCAAGACCTTTGTCGGCGCTTCGGAGCCCACTACATCACGCGGCCGCGAAATCTCCACGCCAAGGCGGGGAACCTCAACGAGGCGCTGCCGAAAATCCACGGCGACCTCGTCCTCGTGCTCGATGCCGACCACGTGCCGACCGCCGATATCCTCGAGAAGACCGTCGGCTACTTCCAGCGCGATCCCAAGCTCTTCCTCGTGCAGACGCCGCACTTCTTCATCAACGCCGACCCGATCGAAAAGAACCTCAACACCTTCGCCGACATGCCGGGCGAGAACGAGATGTTCTATCGCGTGATCCAAAAGGGCCTGGATTACTGGAATGCATCGTTCTTCTGCGGCTCGGCCGGCATTCTGCGCCGCCGCTGCCTGGATGAACTCGGCGGCTTCAGCCACGAGACCATCACCGAAGACGCCGAAACCGCCCTTCTCCTGCATGCGCGCGGCTACAATAGCGCCTATGTCGGCCACCCAATGGTGGCGGGCCTGGCGCCGGAAACCTTTACCGGCTTCGTCATTCAGCGCATGCGCTGGGCGCAAGGCATGGTGCAGATATTCATGCTGCGCAATCCCTTCCGCACGCCCGGGCTGAATATATGGCAGCGCCTGAATTACCTCAGCAACTCGCTGTTCTGGTTCTTTCCCTACGCCCGGGTGATCTATCTCCTGGCGCCGACGGCCTATCTATTTTTCGGACTAAAGATCTACCACGCCAGCGCGGCGCAGTTCCTCGCCTACACGCTGCCGCACTTCATCGCCTCGATGTATGCCACCAGCGTCCTCTTCGGCAAGGTGCGCTGGCCATTCATTTCGGCGATTTACGAGGTCATGCAGTCCCTGTTCTCGTTGGGCGCGGTTACCCTCGCCATTCGCAACCCGCACGCACCGAGCTTCAAGGTGACGCCGAAGCGGGAGCAGCTCGACCGCGACTACATCTCACCGCTCGCCGGTCCGTTCTATCTCATCTTCCTGATTCTGACCGCCGCCATGGCAGCCGGATTTTACCGCATCTATTTCGGCAACCCCCTCGATATTCCCGTCGACATCGTGACAATGTTGTGGAACCTCTTTAACTACCTGATCATCTTGGCCTCCCTCGGCGCGCTTTATGAGCGCCGC
>JAJYTL010000117.1 GCA_021793055.1 Pseudomonadota bacterium | reverse complement strand
CGGTACCGCGACCGGTCCGGGGGCCGATCCCGGCCAAGCCCTCGCCGCCTGGTACGCGGCCGCCGATCCGTCCGCGCGCGACGCCGAGGCCGGGCTGCTCTTCACCTTGAGCGAGGCCTTGGGCGAAAAGGTGCCGGCCTCGCTCTGGCTGCCGCTTTATCGCCACACCGCCCTCGCCATGGCGACGACGCCGCCGGCGGCGCTGCGCCACGGCCTCGCCCGCGCCGCGACCGGGAAGCGGATCGGCGAAACCGTGATATTCAGCCTGGTCAGCCTCGGCCCGGGCGGGCCGACGGTGGCGAGCGCCGCGACGGTCGCCGATGTCGTCGCCGCCCTTGAAGCCGTCGGCCTCGACAGGGACGCGCGGCGGATCGCCGTGGAAGCGGCGCTCGGCGGGATTTGAGCCGATGACCCTCGCCCCCGCCATCGCCGACGCGCCGCCAACGCCCGTCTCCGCCGCGAAGCGGGCGGTCGAGGCGTTTCTCGAAATGCTGGCAGCGGAACGGGCGGCCTCGGCCCACACCCTCACCGCCTATGCTCGCGATCTCGCCAAGGCGCAAATCTGGGCCGAGGCGGCCGGCAGCGACCTCCTCGCCATCGGCCGCGAGGAGTTGAGCCGCTACCTGCGCTCTTTCGCCAAAGACGGGGTGGCACCGGCGACCGCGGCTCGGCGGCTCTCCTGCCTGCGGCAATTCTACCGCTTTCTGTGCGCCGATGGTCGCCGCGCCGACGATCCCACCACCGCCGTCGACAGCCCGCGGCGGACGCGGGCCCTGCCCAAGATCCTCAGCGAGGCCGACGTCGAGCACCTGCTCTCCGCGGCGGAAAAGCGGCCCGGACCCGAGGGCCGCCGGCTTCACGCCATGATCGAGCTGCTGTATGCCACCGGCATGCGCATCTCGGAGCTGCTCGCGCTGCCCTATCCGCTGCCGCGCGAGGACGCGCGCTTTCTCGTCGTGCGCGGCAAGGGCAAGAAGGAGCGGCTGGTGCCGCTCAGCGATCGCGCCTTGCAGGCTGTCGCGGCCTATGCCGAGGTGCGCCCCCACTTCCTCAAGGCCAAGCGGCCGTCACGCTGGCTGTTCCCCTCGCGCGGGCGCTCGGGCGTCCTGACCCGCATCCGGTTCTATCAACTTCTGCGCGAGCTGGCGGTGGCGACCGGGCTCGACCGCGCCAAGGTCTCGCCGCATGTGCTGCGGCATGCCTTCGCGAGCCATCTTCTCGCCCATGGCGCCGATCTTCGGGTGGTGCAGCAGCTTCTCGGCCATGCCGATATTGCGACCACGGAAATCTACACCCACGTGCTGGACGAACGCCTGAAATCCCTGGTTGTCGAGCACCATCCCCTGAGCCAGCCGGGACCGCGCCGCGCCGAGGCCAAGCCAAGCCGGGATTGACTTCGCCCCCCTAGCCCGACATGGTGGCGCCCGGCCCGGCGACTGCCAGGCGGAACGGTATCGATTGGCTTTTGCGACGGATTAGCGAGGCATGGCCCAGACTTACCTTGATTTCGAAAAGCCGATCGCCGAGCTCGAAGGCAAGCTGCGCGAACTCGAGCAGACCGCGGGCGGCAACGACATCAACATCGCCGACGACATCCAACGCCTCAAGGGCAAGGCCGAGCAGTCGTTGCGCACGCTCTATGCCAAGCTGACGCCGTGGCAGAAGACGCAGGTCGCGCGCCACCCTGACCGGCCCCATTTCGAGGATTACGTCGCGGCGCTGGTCGCCGATTTCACCGCCCTGGCAGGAGATCGCGCCTTCGCCGACGACCAGGCAATCAGCGGCGGCCTCGGCCGTTTCCGCGGCCGTTCGGTAATGGTCATCGGCCACGACAAGGGCCGCGGCACAGACGGCCGCATCAAGCATAATTTCGGCATGGCGCGGCCCGAGGGCTATCGCAAGGCGGTGCGCCTGATGCGCCTCGCCGAGCGTTTCGGCCTGCCGGTGCTGACCCTGATCGACACCGCCGGCGCCTATCCCGGCATCGACGCCGAGGAACACGGCCAGGCCGAGGCGATCGCGCGCGGCATCGATTGCTGCCTCGATCTCAAGGTGCCGCTGGTGTCGGTGATCCTCGGCGAGGGCGGCTCGGGCGGTGCCGTCGCCATCGCCGCCGCCAACCAGACGATGATGCTGGAGCACGCGATCTATTCCGTCGCCTCGCCCGAGGCCTGCGCCTCGATTCTCTGGCACGCGGCGGAAAAAGCGCGCGAAGCGGCGGATGCCCTGAAGCTCACCGCGGCCGATCTCTTGGCGCTCAAGGTGGTCGACCGGGTGATCGCGGAGCCGGTCGGCGGCGCCCATCGCCAACCCGAACGCACCATCGCCGCCGTCGGCGACGCCATCGAGGACAGCCTCAAGGCGCTTTGCGGCATCGCGCCCGAGGCGTTGCGCGAGCAACGGCGGCGCAAATTCCTCGATATCGACGGCCGCGCTCGCCCCTGACCGATCCGGCCGTGGCGATGTGGGCCGCTACAGCCTGCGGCTGAAGGCGCGGATCTCGTCGATGAAAAGCTCGGATTCCTCGAGGGCCGCGAAATGGCCGCCAGCGGCCATTTCCGACCAGCGCGTCACCTCGTAGATACGCTCGACCCAGGCCCGCGGCGGGCGCGGCAGTTCGGCGATCGGAAAGGCCATGTAGCCGGTCGGCACGCCGATGCGCTGGCCTGCCTTGAGGCGCAGCGAGCCGTCGTGCTGGGCGGCGTAAAACGGCCAGCTTGCCGGACCGATGGCACCGGTGAACCAATAGAGCGACAGCATGGTGCAGAGCCGATCGCGGGAAAAGCGCCGCTCCAGGTTGCCGCCGGTGTCGGCAAGGCTGCGAAACTTCTCCAACAGCCAGCCGGCGAGACCGGCCGGCGAATCGGTGAGCGCGAAGGCCAGCGTCTGCGGCTTGGTCGCCTGAATCGCCTGATGGCCGATCTCGTCGCGCCAATAGCGGCCGAGGCGGTCGAGGAATTCCTGCTCGGGCGGCGTCACGGGCGCACTGCCGGGTCCCTGCCAGGGCGCCAAGGGCAGGCTTTGCAGCGAAAGCCCGACCAGCGCCTGCGGCCATTCGAGCGCGAGATAGGACGCGACGGCGGCGCCCCAATCGTTGCCATGGACGATGAAGTGACGGTAGCCGAGGACTCCGGCCATCAGCTTCTGGCACAGCGCCGCCATGGCGCGCGGCCCGAGCGGCGCCGGCGGCGCCGGCGAGAAGCCATAGCCCGGCAGCGACACAACCACCACGTCGAAGGACTCCGCCTCGTCGCCGTCGAAACGATCTGGATGGGCCAAGGGCTCGATCACCGGCAGGAACTCGTAGAACGAGCTTGGCCAGCCGTGGATGAGGAGCAAGGGCTGCGGCGCCAGCCCCGAACCCGGCTCATGCAGATAATGCAGCCGCTGGCCGTCGATCTCTACCGTGTAATGGGGGTAGGCGTTGAGCTTGGCCTGCTCGGCCGGCCAGTCGTAGATTTCTTGCCAATGCTCGACCAGCTTTTTCACGCTGGCGAGCTCGCTGCCGAAGCGCCAATCGGCGTTCTCCGGCTCGTTCGGCCAGCGCGTCCGCGCGAGGCGCTGCTTGAGATCGGCGACCGCGCTGTCGGGGACGGCGATCTTGAGGGGTTCCGGCTTGAAGGATTCTGTGGTCATGATCGATCGCGAAAGGCGCGGAAGAAGCGCCTGAGCTCCTCGACGAGAAGCGGCCCGTTCTCCATCGCGACGAAATGGCCGCCGCGGTCGAAATCGCGCCGGTCGACGACGTTATAGATACGCACGACCCATTCCGCCGGCGGCACCGGAAAAAGATCGAAGGGAAAGAAGGCGACGCCGGTCGGCACCTCGACCCGCTCGCCGGGCTTGAGGGTGAGGCCGCCGCGGTTGCGCACCGCCCAATAAAGCCAGTTCGGCGCGTTGATGCCGTTCAGCCAATAGAGCATCACCTGGGTGATCAGCCGGTCCATGGCGAAGGGCGGCGGCTGGTCGGCCTTGGCGCCTGGCCAGCCGTGATATTTCTCGACGATCCAGGCGGCGAGCCCGGCCGGCGAATCGGTCAACCCATAGGCGAGCGACTGCGGCCGCGTGCCCTGGATTTCCTGGTAGCCGCCCTCGCGCCGCAGCCGCTCGCGGGTGAGCTTGACCCAGTTCCGCTCGGCCTCGCTCAAGGGCGGCGCGCCTTCGCCCAAGGCCGGGCGCAGCCCCAGCATGGTGAGATGGATCGCCGTCACCGCGTCGCCATGGCGGCGCGCAAGCTCCGAGGTCACCACCGAGCCCCAATCGCCGCCATGGGCGAAATAGCGCGGAAAGCCGAGCACGCCGGACATCAGAAGATGCCACAGATCGGCGATCTCGGCCGGAGTCATCGGCGCCGCCGGCGGCGCCGAAAAGCCGTAGCCCGGCAGGCTCGGCGCGATCACCGTGAAGGCGTCGGCGGCATCGCCGCCGAAACGCGCCGGATCGGCGAGCGGCGCGACGATATCGCGGAACTCGAACACAGAGCCCGGCCAACCATGGGTGAGAAGAAGCGGCTTCGGGTTCGGCCCGACGCCGGGGCAATAGAGGAAATGAATCTTCAGGCCGCCGACCTCGGCCCGGTATTGCGGCAGGCCGTTCAGCGCCGCTTCCTCGGCGCGCCAGTCGTAGGCATCGCGCCAACGGACGACGAATTGCTGCATATAGCCGAGATTGGCGCCGAGCCGCCAAGCGGCGCCTTCGGGCTCCGCCGGCCAGCGGGTCGAGCCGAGCCGCAGGCGGAGATCCGCGAGCGCGGCATCCGGGACCGCAATCCGGAACGCTTCGGCGGCGATCGCTTGCTCCATGCCGAATTCCCGGCCGCTCCCCGTTGCCTTGTGCGCCTAGCCTAGCCTCTTTCCATGTTTCGGCAAAGACTTGGGAAGCACGTTGCCGAAAGGGTGGAAAACCGGCCCCGGCCGGACCGCTGAACGCGGGGCGGAAAGGTCGCTGGCGCCGCGTGGCGCGGCCGGCCAAGCCCGCTGCCGGCTTGCCTCCGTCGCCATCCGATGGTTAATGGGACGCATGAGCTTGAAAATTGGGGCCAGCACGTGACGAATAACCCTGTGATCATTGCCGGCGGCGGTATCGGCGGGCTGACGACGGCCCTGACGCTGCACCAGATCGGCGTGCCGTGCATTGTTTTCGAAGCGGTCCGCGACATGCGCCCGCTCGGCGTTGGCATCAATCTGCAACCGAACGCCGTGCGCGAGCTCTACGATCTCGGCATCGGCGAGCGCGATCTCGACCGCGTCGGCATGCCGGCGAAGGAATGGGCGCTGGTCGGGCTTAACGGCAACGACATCTATTCCGAGCCACGCGGGCTGCTGGCCGGCTACCACTGGCCGCAATACGCGGTTCATCGCGGCCGGTTTCACATGCTGCTGCATGAAAAGGCGGTGCAGCGGATCGGGCCCGAGGCGGTGAGGCTCGGCAGCCGCGTGACCGGTTACCGAAAGAATGCCGACGGCAGCGTCAGCGCGTTCATCGAATGCGCCGACGGCGCGAGCGCCGAGGCGACGGGCGCGCTGCTCATCGGCGCCGATGGCATCCACTCGGCGGTCCGGGCTGAGATGCACCCCGCGCAGCCGCCGATCCATTGGGGCGGGGCGATCATGTGGCGCGGCACGACTTCGGCGAAGCCGATACGGAGCGGCGCCTCCTTCGTCGGCCTCGGCACCCATCGCCAGCGGATGGTGTTCTATCCGATTTCCCATCCCGACCCGAAGACCGGCCTCGCGATGATCAACTGGATCGCCGAGGTCACCGTGGACAACAGCGAGGGCTGGACAGAGCAGGGCTGGTTCCGCCAGGTCGGCATCGACGATTTCATCCACCATTTCGACGGCTGGGTTTGGGACTGGCTGGACGTGCCCGCCTTGATCCGGCAAGCCGACTGCGCTTTCGAAAATCCGATGATCGACCGCGACCCGGTGCCGAACTGGCGCGACGGTCCGGTGGCGCTGCTCGGCGATGCCGCGCACGCCATGTATCCGACCGGCTCCAACGGCGCCAGCCAGGCGATTGTCGATGCCCGCGTTCTCGGGCGCGCGATGGTCGAGCATGGCGTGACGCAGGCGGCGCTCGCCGCCTATGACGGCAAGCTGTGCGGCCCGATCTCGCGGCTCGTCCTGCGCAATCGCGGCGCCGGGCCGTTCGGGCTGCTCAATCTCGTCGACGAGCGCTGCGGCGGCACCTTCGATAACATCGACGACGTCATACCGCCCGCGGAGCGCGCCGAATTCATGGCGGGCTACAAGGCGGCCGCGGGCTTCGCGATCGACGAGCTCAATCGCGCGCCGCCGACCATTCCGGCCGGCGCCAGGGCCGATACCGCGCCGGCCGCCTGATCGTCTCTCCGGCCGCCAAGACGATGGGCAGGCGGCGGCAGCGCGGCGAGACTGCCGGCTATCGGCCCTTTTCGCCGCAGGTGTGATCGAGCAAGTCCTCCGCGCCGAACGGCTGGCGCGGGCTCACGGTCGCGACCAGGACATGGAAAAGCGGCCGCCCCGCCCGGCCGCGCGTGGCCGCGACCGCGACCGTCTCCCAGGCCATGGGGATGCCAAGCGCCCGGGCACGCGCGGCCACCAGGCCGAAGACGTCGATGCCGCGCAGGCTGTCGGCGGCGATGGCGCGGGTGGCATAAGCGCGGCCGGCAATCACGACCGGCGACCAATGGGACGAGGCCGGCGCCGTGCGGAGGGCGGCGATCGTCACCGGCCGGAGGCAGTCGATGTGAATGTGAAGCTGGTCCTGGGTGCGCCCGAGCGCCGAATTGACCGCGAGGCCGATGCGCTCGCTCGCGGCGGGAAGCCCGGCCCGGTCCGCCGCCTTGTCGCGCTCTTGCCACGCCGCCTGCCAATAGTTGGGCACGCCGCCGGCAAGCAGGCGGGGATCCTCGATGCCGGTGATCCACGCGGTGGGGATCAGCAGGAATTGCGCCGGGCCGCGAATATCCTTGAGCAAGGCCCAGCCGCGTTCGCGGCCGTGGCTGAGATCGACCAGCCGGCGCGGCGCCGGATTGCCGTGCGCGATCTGATCGGGGACGCAGCGATGGGCGACGATCGCCCACAAGACTTCGCTCCGGCCGGGCTTCGGTGCCGCCGCACGGCCAGCGGCGGGAAATGGCATCAGGCAGGCGATCAACGCCACGACGATGACGCGGGGCGTATCCCTCCCTCCGATCCAACGCGAACCGGGTCATTTTGCCGCGCTTCGCGCCCCGTCGTTAGCGCTTTGCGCGTTCGATGTCCGTTCGGAAGCGGCCGCGACGTACGCCGGCCACGCACGACGACTATCGCTTCGGGATAGCGGCGACCCTTGCCGCCGACGGCGATCGTGTCCGCACCCGGCGAGAACGTGGTCAGGCGCGCGTATTCGCTCTGCGTGCGGGCACCTCGCGGCGACGCGTCAATTAAAGACGCGGCTTCAAGGCGCGGAAGAGCGCGACATCGATACAGAAGCTGCCGTCCGGCTCAGTCTCGAAATAGCGTGCGACACGGGGCGGGACCGCGGCCTGAAGTGCGCGGATGGCATCGACTTGAACCTTTGGCGTCGCCATTCGCTGGACCCAAGACGTGAAGTCGAGGCGCAGCCGGTAGTGGCTCGTAGCGTCGGGGATGAGGCCGGCGCGAGCCATCGCCGCCTCCCATTCCGCCCGCGAATAATTGCGCACGTGTGAGCAATCGCGGAGCAATTCGGTCGTCTGGTAATAGGTGTCGAGCAGCGGCGTGCCCGGCGAGATGGAATCCACGAAGACGGCGGTGCCGCTGAGCTTCAGCACGCGCGCCGCCTCGCGCAGGCCAGCCTCGAAGTCGCGCCAATGATGGGCGCTGAAACGGCTGAGCACGAAATCGAAGCTCTCATCCGCGAAGGAAAGACGCTCAGCAAAGCCCTGCTTCGTTTCGACGTTGCCGAGGCCCTGCGTCTTGGCGGCCGCGGCCACCACCTCCAGCATCTCGGGCGCGAGATCGTAGGCCACGACCTCGCGCACGTGCGGGGCGACGTTGAATGTGACATGGCCGCCGCCGCAACCGAGGTCGAGAACGTGGGCCTCGGGCCGGTCTCGCGTCAGGGCCACCAGGGCCTCAAGATCGGCGCCTTGCGCATGCACGGCGCTCTGCAGGTGAGCTTCGGCGCGCGGCCCGAACTGGCTGCCCACCAGCGCCTCTTGGCTCTTGTCGCCCGTCTCGGTCATGGCTGCTTACTCCGTTTGGCAAAGGGTCCCCGCCGAGGAACTGTCCGGCTTGCATAACAGGGTCGGGGTGCTAGTTTCAGGGCCATTTTTATACTGGTATGGATAGCACTATGGTTCGGACGCGGTCTCAGGAACATCGGCGGGAGCTCGGGGATTTCGTCCGAGCCTGCCGGGAAAAGCTGACCCCGGGCGCGATTGGCTTGGCCGCCGGGACGCGACGGCGGACGCCGGGCCTCAGGCGCGAGGAAGTGGCGCAACTCTGCGGCATAAGCTTGACCTGGTACACTTGGCTTGAGCAGGGTCGCGACGTATCGGTGTCGCCGGTAGCCCTCGCCCGACTCGCCGCGGCGTTGCGGCTCGGACGCGCCGAGCGGGCCTATCTGTTCGAGATCGCCGAAAAGCACGATCCCGACCCCGGGGGAAGCGAGACGGAGGAGGTCCCCGCCGCCCTCGCGGCATGCGTTGCGGCCATCGCGACGCCGGCCTATGTGCTAGACCGATGCTGGGTCGCGCGAAGCTGGAACGCGCCGGCCGAAAACCTGTGCGTCGGCTGGCTGGCCCGGCCGGGGGAACGGAATCTTCTTCGATTTATCTTCCTGCAGCCCG